>JAKVBD010000046.1 GCA_022446985.1 Lentisphaerales bacterium | reverse complement strand
ATCAAAACTTTTACGCATGTCAGTTGCACCTCGATAAAGGTAAATACGGGCTTGACCGAGATTTAACACTTTTGGGATGCTTGATGTAAGGCTTGAATTAAATGCGATAAGACCGGCAGACTTAAATCTGTAGAGACATTTAAAGAAATCGATCCACAGTTTAACTCTATGAGAGATACTTCTTGGTCTTCAAGTTCGATGAAGTAATTTGAACTTTCTAGAAAACGGCGCTTCCAAGAAAGAAAACTCTGATAACCCAAGCCTTTCTGGCTACAAAACTGGCGGGCACTTAAACCTGATTCTTCCCATACTGAAACACTTTCACGCCAAAACTCTTCTTTTTCGATAAAATAACGGGACATCAATAAGCTCCTAAAATTTAATTGGAGGTTACGCTACCATGCCGCAAGAATATATTTCGACCCTATCTGCTTGTCGGTTACCTTTATGAAGAGCTTTTTTTCGCAATTGTCCTGTGGCAGTTAGTATCAGTTACTTGCTCGACAGCGCCCATGCCACCTTCATCAATAAGTACATTTTCAGTTTAGGTATTTTTGCTTTTAAGGTCATGGATGACTTCACAGACTATGGCATTCAGTCGATCATGAGTCATTTTTTACGGACTGGAGGCTCTTTCAGAAGTGAGGACTTGTATGTTGGATAGAGGCAGGTCAATTTTGCTTAGTATTCGAAGCGCTTTTGTCGAAGTTATCCATATATCAATTTCTATCATGCCATGTATAAAAACCACGCATGAAGTATTCCAATAATAAAATTGATTAGATACGATCAGTCTTACTTGAGTAGAGAATGTGTTAACAGTGATGAAAGCTCCCAGAGTAGATATATGAGGATGGGTCTATTCAGGAACTCTGTGTTTTCAGTTATCTTTAAACCTCATACTCATAGAACATACAGTTGATCAATTATAGATTTAATTTTAGTCATTTGCCCAAATTTAGCAACACTTCCTATCGAGAGCACTTGATTATTTACTGGGGAACGGTCTTTTATGGCGCTTTTTAATTTTAACAGAGCTAATGAATAATGAACGAACTCGAAAATTTAAATATTGCTCAGGTGACAGAACTTTTTGCTCCTGAAGTCATTAAAGAGAAATTACCTCTAGATGACAGTACGCGTGCGTCTGTACTTGAGGGACGTCGAGTTGTCTCAGATATTCTGGCCGGACGCGATAAGAGATTGATGGTCATCACAGGACCATGCTCTATTCATTCTTATGAAATTGCTATGGACTATGCCAGACGACTGAGTCAGCTGCAGCAGGAAGTCCCACAGTTTTATTTTGTCATGCGCGTCTATTTTGAAAAACCAAGAACGACTGTCGGCTGGAAAGGTCTAATAAATGATCCACAGCTAAATGGCACCTATAACGTTCAAGACGGTCTTGTCGAAGGAAGAAAGATCCTCCGTGAGATTGCTGCTATGGGTATCCCGACAGCAACAGAATTTTTAGATCCGATTGTACCTCAGTATATCAGTGACCTGGTTTCATGGGCGGCAATTGGTGCAAGAACGACTGAGTCACAGACTCACCGTGAAATGTCAAGTGGACTTTCTATGCCGGTAGGTTTCAAAAACAGCACTGATGGTAGTATAGCAGTTGCTTTAAATGCTATCGAATCCAGCCGAAGCCCGCAGAATTTCCTGGGTATTACTCAGCAGGGTAAATCTTGTATTCTTTCTACGAAAGGAAATAAGATGGGTCACTTGGTACTACGCGGTGGCGGTGGTAAACCAAACTATGACTCTGAATCTGTCGCAAAAGCTGTAGAAGATATGATCAAGCGTGACATCAACCCGGCATTGGTCGTTGATTGCTCACACGCAAATTCAAATAAAGATCATACCCGTCAGCCAATCGTTTTAGAAGATGTTATCGCTCAGTATAAAGCTGGTCAGACCGCTATTCGTGGTGTGATGCTTGAAAGTAACATCAATCCGGGGAATCAAAGCATTCCTGAGAATCTTGAAGATCTTAAGTACGGCGTATCTGTCACAGACAAATGTCTTGACTGGGGTACAACAGAAAAGATTCTGAAAGAAGCACACTCAAATTACGCTTAATTTTCAGTGCGGCAGAAGTCTCTGCCGCACAAATTTACCTCTATATCTCTTTGCTACCCTGAGATTTTTACAAATTCTCACACTTTTTCTTGCTCTGACATTTTCCTGATAGCTCTTGTTTGGCTCATCTAAAATTGATATTATATCGTGAGCGAAAGGCAGAATAATTTATCTGTCATTAAGAGGAAAGAGAAAGATTCTTGAGGGAATGACTACAGTGTTTCGTTGTTAAGAGATGTTATACCTGATAATGTTTTCATTAATAGGGGCGATGTTTTTTGCGCTGCGCCAGCATAGAAGAAGGCAGTTGTTTGCTAATATTCTTCCGGCGCATATTGCTGTGCAAATTTTTGGTGTAGCAACGGTATTTGTGGCCATACTAAAAGTCTTTTTGATATTTAATACGAGCTCAACAATCCACTATAAGACAGAAGAACGAAAGTCAGAAGAAGTTGCTCTATGGTTTTTAGGACAATACCTGGGCGAGAAGTATGAGGGCAAATCTTTAACTGTTGTAGTGGCCCCGCCAAATTATGCAGATCAAAATCAGGAAATTCGTTTGAAAGGTTTGCGTGATGGTCTCAAAAGTCGAATGATTTTCGAGAAAGTTGAAGTCCCATTTAATAAGCGAAAGGGTAAGCGAATTCGTCGCGCTTATACCTACCAAAACCTTGATTCTCTACTGAAATCTAAATTAAAGGCAGATGTAATTTTGCTTTTAATTGGTTTTCCCCGACATTACTATGAAATGGAATTTTGGCGTGCTCAAAAGCTGCCGGATGTCTTTTCGTATCGCGGCCAATCTATGGAAATAGATCTCGACATAAAGGATGGTTTGGTAGATGGCTTTATAACTATCAATCCGAATAATCGTTTTAAGGGGAGCGAGGAGAATAAAGCAGAAATGACAGCAGACTTTTTTAACCGTCATTTTATTTTTGCAACTCCCGATAACATCGACAAAGTTCTTAATGAATATCCCGCGTTATTTTTTAGTCCTAAGAAATAAAAAAGGCGAACACTTTCGCATCCGCCTTCCTTAAATCAATAAAAAACTCAGCTTATTTCCAATGCCCGAAGTATGGCAGTTGTGCCGCAGTTTCTTCGATTGCATCTGTATTCGCTAAAAGTTCTGCAGTAACATCCCATGAACCTTGTAGGAATTGTTCGCGAGGACCATCTGCAAGAGTTACAGGAACAGATACTTCACCCACTGAAGCAGTTAGTTTATCGACATCTACTACACACTCAGCTTTGGGATCTGCTTCATTTGCAGCCATAAGCTTTTCGATGTTCTCTTCATTCGCGATTACGCATGGAATGCCCATGGAAACATTGTTGCCAAAGAAGATTTCAGAGTAGGACTCTGCAACGATAGACTTTATGCCCCAACGAGACAAAGACTGTGGCGCGTGCTCTCTGGAAGAACCACAGCCAAAGTTTTTGTTCGCGAAGAGTATGCTTGAGCCAGCAAATTCCGGTTTATCGAAAGGGTGAACTTCACCTTTTTTAGCTAATTGTGCGCGGTCATCGGCAAAAGCGAATTCGCCAAGTCCTTCGAAAACAACGCACTTAAGAAAGCGAGCCGGAATGATTCTGTCTGTATCGATGTCGTTACCACGAACTGTGACACCGGTACCTTTTACTGCTTTGATTATTTGATCATTTGCCATAATTAATTATCCGATGTTAAAGATTTCGCGGGCATCAACAACTTTGCCTTCAAGAGCACATGCAGCCACCATAACGGGAGACATAAGAAGTGTTCTACCAGTTGAAGAACCTTGACGACCTTTAAAGTTTCTGTTTGAGGAAGAAGCACAGATTTGATCACCGACAAGTTTATCCGGGTTCATTGCCAGACACATAGAGCAGCCAGCTTCACGGAATTCAAAACCGTGATTACGGAAGACTTTGTCGTAACCATGTTTTACGAGTTCAGCCTGTACACTTTGTGAACCAGGGACGATCAATGCTTTAACGGACTCTGGAACTTTTTTATCTGTTTTATTAAGGTATTCAACAACTGCTTCAAAGTCAGAGAAACGGCCATTTGTACAAGAGCCGATGAAAGAAACATCAACTGGTTTACCGATGATAGAATCACCTTCTTCAAACTGCATGTACTCAAGAGCTTCATTTAATACTTGCTGATCCGATTCTGCGGCTTCAGCAACTGCCGGGATTTGACCACTGACAGGAATAGACTGAGCAGGAGTGATACCCCATGTAACATAAGGTTCGATATCTGCCGCGTCGTAAACGACAACGTCGTCATACTCTGCATCTGTATCAGAAGCTATGGAGTTCCAGTATTCCTTAGCTTCATCCCACTTTTCGCCTTCAGGAGCGTATTTACGACCCTTGAGGTATTCATAAGTTGTTTCATCCGGGCTGACATAACCAACGCGGGCACCGCCTTCGATGGACATGTTACAGACAGTCATGCGACCTTCCATAGGCATGTTATCGAATACTTCACCGGCAAATTCGTAAGCATAGCCAACGCCGCCTTTGACACCAAGCTTGTTGATGATATAAAGAGCTACGTCTTTAGCGTAAACACCGGCACCGAGTTGTCCGTTAACTTCAATTCTTCTGACTTTAAGTTTTGCCATAGAAAGGGTTTGAGTCGCAAGAACGTCGCGAACCTGAGAAGTACCAATACCAAAGGCAATGGCACCAAACGCACCATGAGTTGAAGTGTGGGAGTCACCACAGCAAACTGTGATTCCCGGTTGAGTTAAGCCAACTTCTGGTGCAAAAATGTGAATGACACCCTGTTGGCCACTGTCGACATTATAAAATTTAACACCATGCTCTTCTGTGTTTTTCTCAAGAGCGCAGAGCATTTCCTCAGCCATAGGGTCTTTGAGAGGGCGTGATTGGTCATCAGTCGGGATGATGTGATCGACTGTGGCAAAAGTGCGCTCAGGGTATTTAACCTTCCAGCCTCTTTCATTTAACATTTCAAATGCCTGGGGAGAAGTGACCTCGTGAATGAGGTGCAGGCCGATCATTAATTGATACTGACCTGAGGGCAATCTTTTGACTGTGTGTCTGTCAAATACTTTGTTATAAAGGTTTTGACCCATGTTTTTATTCCTCGCTTAACCGCCGGGTGCGGCTATTACTATTTCAATTCTGTCATTGTTCTTTAAAACTGTTTTACCCCATGCTTCTTTGGGGATAACCTGCAAATTAACACACAGGGCAATACCTTTCCTGTCTGTTTCAAGCTCTATTTCAGTTAAGAGCAGCTGCAAGGTGAGTTCATTTTCAACAATTTTTTCCTGACCGTTTACTGACAGTGTCATACTCATCTGTAGCTTATATATTTATTGTAAGTGCAAATTATAATGACCCGCTGCCGATTATCAACTGTTTGCTGATTAATATTTTTTCTGTTAAAATATCAATGTAGATTATTGTCTTTAAGAAGAATGAGCATTTAGTATCATAGGTGCTCAGAAAGGAACATATTTGCTTCAACTGACTCTTAAGCAATGTAGCAGTAATTTTAAATTGGGTTTTTATGGCAGAAGAAAATAAAAATATGCTTCATCTTGTAGATGATGTCAGGAATCAACTTCGCTTCAAAAAACTTCTTTTTTGTCTATTCGCTCTTTTTGCCGGTTTTGGACTGACTCTACTTATCCTTGGCAAGCTGGCTACTGGTTTTGCTCTAAGAGATGACCAGCAATTTGCTTTATTTTTATTTGTCTGCCTACCGGCTGTCATTTTGCTTTTCAAGTACTTTAAAGACTTCAAAACTCGAAAATTGAGTCGTCAGGACATCGCCTTGAAAGTGGAAACACTTACGCCTGAACTAATGGACTCTTACGTCTGTGCTCTCGAAATTGCCGAAAAGGGTGGCCCGCAAGGGAGGATCGAAGAAGCTCTCACTCATAGTCTTGCGAATCGTTTTAAATCAGGCGAAATTCAGGAATTGGTTACACCTGGCTATCTGAAGCCAGCTGCCTTTGGTTGCGTTATAGTGTTGGCCTTTATTTCAGTCTTTGCTCTTTTGGGAAATCCATTGCTTTTTGCAGTAAGAGGCTATGTCGAGTACCAGAGAACCGGTGAGTACTCAGGTTTCGTAGTGACTCCAGGACATGTTAGACTGGCCAAAGGCAGTGATCTTGAAGTGTCAGTTGAGCTGGATGCCGGTCCATTGGCGGCTGAGTTAGAGTATGTAGTCGCAGGTAAATGGACAACTTTGGAAATGATTCCAGAGGGAGATAAAAAGCTCAGTGCGATTATCTATGGAATTGAAGAAAATTTAGAATACCGGGTAATTACTGAGAAATATAAGAGCAAAAAATTTGAAGCTGTAGTCTTTATGAAACCGGCTTTTGAAAAAATTGAGTTTAAAGTTGAGCCGCCAGCCTACACCGGTAAACCTGCTTTTGTAGTGAATGATCTTAAAAGTTTTGCAGTCCCTCAAAAATCGAAAGTCAGCTTATCACTTGAGGCAAATAAAGATGTAAATTTTGCAGTTGTTGCAGATGCTGTGGAAATACCGGTTAATTCTGAGTTTAAATTGAGCCATAAGTATGAATTGGACTCATCTAAAACAGCTGAGTATCAGTTGAAAATAGTTGATTCAGATGGTCATGAAACGGTCAGTGACAAGATTAAGCTCAGCGTTGTTCGAGATATGCCGCCGCATATCGAAGTCGTTAAGCCGGCAAAAGACCTGCAAAAAACTAAGTTTGATATAGTCACACTCGAGGTCTCAGCATTAGATGATTATGGGTTGACGGCAGTCGACTTACACATTGATTACTCCTTTGGCTCATCGGAAGTAAATGAAGTTTTTAGTTCTCAGCCAGATCATAGTTCGAAAGAAGAAAATCTGTTTTACGATTTGGATCTGAAAAAACTTGGCCTAAGCGAAGGAGATGTCATAACGTACTATCTGGAAGCTAAGGATAATGCAGAACCCAATGCGCAAGTCAGCCGTACCAAGATATTCTTTTTGGAGATTCGTCCAGACAAAAATGATGTTGAAGATAAAGAAGATGAAGAGCAGCAGGGGGACGAGCAGGAATTATCAGTTAATGACCTCATCGCTTCTCAAAAAGATTTAATTCGCTCTTTAATCGACGTAAAGAATCGTTCTCAGAAAATTAATAATGTTGTGTTCAAGGTTGATCCAGCCAGTATTCAGGAATTGTCCTCCGAGACGGCAACTCTTCGTCTTGCAGTTCAAAAGCGCATGGATGAACTTAAGGCTGAAGCCGAAAAAATGGGGGCCAGTCTGGGTATTATTGGTGACCTTTTTGCGAGTTCTTTACAACAGCTAAAAACTGCAGAGCAAGTCACAGGTAAAAGTCAGCTCCAAAATGCTCTTAAGGCCAATAATAAATCATTGTCAGATCTCATAAAAATTGCGATTGAACTGGAGAAAAATTCTCAGAAAAGCCAATCGCAAAGTCAGCCACAGGAAAAGCAAGAGCAGCAGCAACAGGAACAACAAGAAGATGAGACAGAGCGTCTGGCTGATATGCTGAAAAAGCTTGAAGATCTTGAAGATCAGCAAAAAGAAATTGAAGATCAATTAAAAGATATGAAGGAAGATGATCTTCAAGAGCAACAGGCCATGCAGGAAAAAATGCAGGAGCAGCAGGAGCGTTTAGAGGATATGTCTGAAAGTCTTGAGCAACAACAGCAGCAACAGGCTTCTGAAAATCTGCAGCAGGCAGCTCAGCAAATGCAGCAAGGACAGCAGCAAATGCAGCAAGGCAATCAACAGGGGGCTCAGCAACAGACTCAACAAGCTCAACAGCAAATTCAAAATGCTAAAAATGACATAAAGCGGGCTATGCGGGAGCAGGCACGCAAGCAATTAAAGCAGTTGGCTGATGTGTTGGACCAAACGGTAGAGAAGCAGCAAGAACTTTCAGATAAAACAGCTGCTGTTGAAAACCCAGCCAGTGCTGAAGGTAAAAAAGAGATGGCTGAACTTAAGAAGAGTCAGGATCAAATTCAGGATGTCATGCAAAAACTTACGGATCAGTTAGGAGTAGCAGCCAATGAATTAGATGAAAAGTACCCTGAAGTCCCGGAGGCTTTGAGAGAGAGCCGCGAATATGCCTCGAATCAGGGGATTGATCGTCGATTAAAGCGTTCATCAAATGCCTTACACTACCGAAGAAAAGCATCTGCTCAAAGAGAGCAGGAAAAAGTCGTTGAGTCTATGACTATGCTGGGACATAAAGTAAGAGATGCAGTAAATCGTTTACCTCAAGCGACCCTTGAAGAGCTTCTTCAGATGCGACAAGAAGTCGAAACCGTGAGAAGGCAGGTCGGGGCAACCTCTACTTCTGCCAGTTCTGCCTTCATGCAACAGCGCTCAGAGCAAATTCAAAAAATGATGGAAGAGATGGGCCAGGTTCTACAGAATAGCAAAATGGAGTTTGAAATACCTCAAAATCTCGAGGTAACAAAAGAGGAAGGCGTTGGTTTAAGTCAAGCAGTGCAGGGGCAGATGTCAGCTCTTAATCAGGCTGCATTTATTTTGGATTCTATGATTAGTAAAGCGGATCTAGAAAAGCGATTGACGTTAAATAAGCGTACCGGCAAGGCTCCGGATAAGTATAAGCGCAGTGTCAGAGAATATTTGAAAAGTCTCAGTGATGGTCAAGAATAATTCATGAATTTCGAAACTGTTTTTCCGCAATTTTTATATTACCTAATAGCCATTTTATTTATAGCTTCATTAGTGGCTACCTGGAAGCGTTACCGCAATAGTTTGAAGCCGGTCTATGTATCTTCTATACTTTTGACCCGTTTTATAGCTTTAGCCTTTTTGGTTTTGTTTGGTTTAAACCCTTACAGTGTTGATGAGACACCTGACTATGAAGCTTTTGGTATTGGTGTTCTTGTTGATAACTCAAGGAGTATGGATAGTGAAGACTGCCAGGGGCAAAGTCGTCTATCGGTCGCCCAGGAGCTTGTCGAAGCTGAGTCGGGTTGGGTCAAGAAAGCCACCAGTTCTTTTAATGTCACCTACAATACATTTGCAGCAGATGTTTCAGGATTGCCGGCAGAAGGTAAGCTTCTCTCTCAAGTTGGAGGGACGAACATTGCTCAAGCCTTAGAGAATTATTCTAAAGTCGCTTCCAGAGGAAGTTTAGGAGCTGTTTTACTTTTGACAGACGGTCAGGAAAATTCAGGAAGTGCGATTGAGTTGGCTAAAAAATTCAAATCAAGTGGGGTGCCTATAAATGTAATTGCCGTCGGTGGCCAAAAGGAACTACAAGATGTTGAGCTTAAGTTTCACAACCCTTTGAAACGAAGTTCTAAAAAGAAAGAGTTTGAGCTTTTTGTAAAGGTTAAAAAAAATACCGATACGAATCTTAGAGAAGAAGTCATTCTTTCCAGTTACGGCGTAGAACTCGGTAGGAAGTTGATAGATTTACCTGCCGGCAAAGGAGAGGAGTTGATTTCTTTTTCTTTACGGGAGTTTACAGCCGGCTTTAAAAACTACAGAGCAGCAATCGCAGTGTCTACTCAAGAAATGATCAAGTCAAATAATGTTGATTATACAGCCGTAGATATTACCGATGATAACAAGATAAAGATACTTTACTTTTCAGGCAATTTAAGTTGGGAATACAAGTATTTGGATAAGCTGTGTGACGATAGCGAAAATCTCCAATTGACAGCTTTGATCAGGACTGGCGAAAATGCCTGGTACTACTACGCGGGTAAAGAAGAAAAGAAATTTAATGTTTTCCCTGAGACGACAGAGCTGATTGAGTATGATGTTATTATATGTGACCTCGGTGCCGAGTATTTGCTTACGGAGAAGATAGTCGGTGACATTGAAAAGTTTGCTTTTGATAAAGGAGGCGGTGTGCTGTTTCTTGGTCGTCAAAAGCAGGAAAGCCGCTTTTCCGGTCTTATGCCGGTCGGAAAACTTATGCCTAAGTCGACATCAGGTAAAAAGGTTATGCAGTTGTCTGAAAACTCGATGCTCGTTCCAAGAAGTCGTAAAGATCTGACAGACCTAAGCCAGGTTCTTTCTGTCAAAGGCGGCAAGATGTTTTTTGCCAGTTCTGTTAAAGATTTAAAAACAAGTGCCCGTTTTGATCTGAAACTACGCGGTAGTTCAAATAATGTCATTTTAAGTTCGCTTTACTATGGCGCAGGTCGTACGGCATATCTCGGAATAGAAACCTGGCCCTGGAAGATGAATCCGGATAACGATGGTGAACACTACGACGTATTTTGGAAAAGACTTTTAACCTGGTTGTCATCTGCCAGTGTTAAGCAGTTGAGTGTGCTGCCGGCATACAGAAAATTTGCGGCGGGTGAAGCCATGGATGTTGGAGTTGATTTACTTGATCCGGATTTTGAGCCTTCACTTACGGCAGATGTAGAAGCAATTTTGAAGTCGCCATCTGGGAAAGTTACAACACTTAAGTTGCCTTCCTCATTGGATTTAGAAGGACGTTTTGCTCTGGATTATATTCCGGTAGAATCAGGAGAGTATTCGCTTTCAATCAATGTTAAATTTGCCGATGACAGTGTATTGACAGACAAGGTAGCATTTTTAGCAGCTGAAGCTTCCGGAGAGACTGGGACTTTACCATTGAATGACCGCCTTTTGAAAGATGTTGCGCGAATTACTGGTGGTGAATATTTCAGTTGGCAGGATACGCCTTTGAAAGAATTGAAGCTTTCTTCAAATGTTCCGGTTATTCAGAGTCGTACTTACCTTTTTAATTCTTGGTGGATTATGTTGATTATTATTTCATTGTTGTGCCTGGAATGGTTTTTACGTCGAAGAATTGGCCTTCGCTAAATCAGATTTGTTTTGGCGTTATTAAGGTTTGAATTTAAATTTTTTGAAAGGAAGTCTAAGTGTTACGTGTTTTACTAGTTTGTGCTTTAGCTCTTGTTAACTTTTCCTGTCAGTCTAATTATCCGGATTATAAAACCATTAAAGGGAAAAAAGTCCTTTTTTTAGGTGACAGCATTACCAATAATGGCCTCTACGTTAGCTATATCGAGAATGGCTTTTTTCATAAGCAGTTAAATGTAGATGTCATTAGTATAGGCCTGAGCAGTGAGACAGCTTCCGGCTTATCTGAAAAAGAACATCCGTTTCCGAGACCCTGTATTCACAGTCGTTTAGATAAGGCTCTGAAAATGATTAAACCGGATATTGTAGTTGCCTGCTACGGTATGAATGATGGTATCTACCATCCATTAAACAGATCAAGAACTCTAGCTTATCAGATAGGAGTGAAACAACTTTTAGACAAGGCGAAAAGGGCTGGTGCTCAAGTTATTCTTATGACTCCTCCACCATTTGATCCAAAGCCTATAGCAGAAAAAACGAAACCAAAAAGTTTTAATAATTTTAGTTATCAAACACCTTATGAAGGCTACAACGAAGTTCTTAGTGAGTAAGCACGTTGCATGAAGAGCCTCGACTATCTTGTTGTAGACCAAAATGGCGTTCTTGGTGATTATCTTAAAAAGCAGCGTCAATTAGACAATAAATTTGTGTTTAGTAAAGATGGTATACACCCAGATTCAGTTGGTCACTTACTTATGGCTTATAACTTTCTAGAAAGTTTAGGCTTGTCTGTAGACAAGAAAGACCTTTTGAAAAATGAGCAAAAACTTTCAAATGATAAACTTTTTAAATTGATTCATCAAAGACGTAAAGCGAGATCTAAGGCTTGGTTGGATTATGTGGGTTATACCCGTGGGAAAACAGTGAAGTCTGAATCGGTTAGTGAAGTAGAAAAGAAATGCCGCGAACAAAAAGCGATGATTCAGCAAGAAATCATTAAGTTGAAGATGCCAATGGAATCGAACCTTACGGGTGATCTTTGATTGAATCGATTATGTCATGGTGCTCACAGCTTTTGGCCGCGACGCTATTTGCGTAATTCAAGCAGTCTACAGGATCGCTTTGAGTCGTTAACGCATAAGTGAATGCTCCATGGAAAACATCTCCCGCTCCATTGCTGTCTATGCAATTGATTTGAATTGCCGGGACATATCCAGAATTACCATTAATTGAGTAAAATAGACCATCTCCTCCGCACGTGATCACTACTTTTGGATGAATCTCTGCTAATGATTGCAGGGCATCCTGTGGGTTGTTCTGGGACGTTTTAGCAAGGGCATATTTTTTCGAACTCACTAACCAATTAACTTTATCATACAGCAATTCGGTTCCTTCGTGAACTGAGCCGGCATCCAGTACAGAAGTGGCATTTGGAAATCTTTTTAGTAGTTCAAGAGAAGCTTTGGGTTGATGTCCATCTACTAAAATGGCTGCTGGCTCTTCGAGGTGTTTGGGCGCATCGTAATCTACTTTTTGTCTATAGCTGATTACTCTGCGTTCTCCGCTTGCTTCACTAAAGACTGCTGAAATATTCAAGGCTTCATCTACATGTAAAATTTTCTCGGTATCTACTCCGGTATCTGAAATCATTTTAAGAATGGCGTCGGAGAGTGAACAACTGCCAGAGGTAGATAAAAGCTGGGCTTTCCCGCCTAATTGTTGAATGGCGATAGCGGCATTTGTCGCGGGGCCGCCAGGGATTAAATTAAATGAATCCGCAAAGACTTTTTCATCTTTTTTAGGAAAGTGCTGGGTTGAGAATTTGAGGTCGGCTACCAGCATGCCGCAGCATATGATATTATTTTTCATATCAGCTGACTTTTTTGAAGATTTTAGAGTGTGGTGAATTATCAAATGTAAGCTTTAGTAGAATTACGGCAGATTTTTTCATATTTTCACCCCTAAGATTTTATAACGCTTTGAAAAGGTAGGTGTGAAGCGTTAAAAATCAAAAAAAATAGCTTAATAACTCTGGTAAGAAACTGCCAGCATGTATATTGCACAAAAAATTTTATAACTTTGGAGAGACAAGTGAAGATTGCTATAGCCTGTGATCATGCCGCATACGATTTTAAAGAAGCTCTTATCAAAAGATTAGAGTTGGAAGGTCATGAAGTGACAGACCATGGTTGCAGTGGTTCTGAAAGTTGTGACTACCCGGACTTTGGTATTCCTGCTGCAGATGCTGTGAGCAATGGCAGTGCTGATCGCGCTTTACTTATCTGTAACAATGGCATTGGCATGAGTATTCTCGCTAATAAAATAAAAGGCGTAGTTGCAGCTCTTGTTTACAGTGAAGAAACTGCCAGGATGACTCGTCGTCACCATAATAGTAATGTTTTATGCCTTGGTGCCCAGCAATTTTCAGAAGCTGAGCTGAATAAGTTTATCGATGCTTGGATGGCAGAGGAATTTGAAGGCGGGCGTCATGCTAGAAGAATTGGTAAAGCTACATCTCTTGAAGAAAATTGGAAATAAGCTTACCTGGTTTCTAAGAGTAGATTTACTATTTATTCAATAAAAAATACTAGTTATATCTTTTTCTTCATAATAGATTTATTGTGTTATGTGTAAAAAGTGTGTGGTTTTGTCATGTTGGAAAAATGTAAGTTTACTCTTATAGAGCTTCTCGTTGTTATTGCCATTATTGGTATTCTTGTGTCAATTTTGTTCCCTTCATTAAGTATTGCCCGAGGGACAGCTATATCTTCAGTTTGTGTTTCACAAGTCAAGCAACTTGGCTATGCTCATACGATGTACTCAGATGAAAACTCTCAAAAAACTCTGTCATTACCAGAAATTTCAAAAACTGCCTGGTTTGAGTTCATTTACCCTTATCATGAATCACCACAATTAATTCAATGCCCCGCAGTTGATCATTCCGGAACAGGCTGGCGCTGGGGAACTAACGTAACAGGTTGGGGAGGAGATAGCGGTTGGATGAGGCATAATGGTCATGATGCTGCCGGTAGTTATGGAATCAATGGTTATACCTATAATGATTTAACATGGCATACAGATTGGAACTACAAGACAATTATGGAGCCTGAAGTGCCTTCGATCACTCTTTTGTTTATGGATATGTCCTGGATTGATGCATGGCAGAATGCATCGAATGCAAATCCTACGGAAATTGATGGTAGCGGAGGCTCTTTTAGAAGAACTTATCTTTATAGACATGTTAAAAACAAGACCAGTGTGTCTTTTATGGATGGCAGTGCTAAAAGCATTCCAGTAAGGAATATTCTCATGCTTGACTGGCATAAGGAATCTCAGCACAGACTTTTACCTGCATTATAAATTTTTTGATGATAGGGCCGAAACTATTTCAGTAAGTGTTCCTATTGTATATGATTGATGAAAGGATGTTAATTGTATGACAATTCCTGTTTGCCCAAACATACTCTAAAATTCCTGGAAAAATTTTGTAAAATATATCGTAATACTGTGGTCTATTTTGTTATATGCTGGCAAGAATTGGGAATGAGAGGATTTAAGATGGATGTAAATAATAGTGACGAGTTTGTGGAGTTAATGACTTCCTTTCAAGGAAGAATGTATGCCTACATTTTGTCTCTTATGGTGGACCCAAATGCCGCAAATGATATCCTTCAGGAGACTAATCTCGTTCTATGGCGGAAATCTTCTGAGTACCAAATGGGAACAAACTTTAAAGCCTGGGCTTTTAGAATAGCGAATTTTCAGGTAATGGCCTACCGTCAACGCAAAATGCGCGATCGACTGGTTTTTGATGATGACTTCATGTCTTCTCTTACTGTTGAGGCTCATAATTTTGATGAAACTTATGAGGAAAAACAGACGAAGTTAGTGATTTGCATGGCCAAGCTTCCTGAAAGACAGCGTGACCTCATTCAAAGGCGATACTCTATAGGTTCATCAATCAAACAAATGGCGGAAGATCTTAAAAGCACAGCTAACTCATTGACCCAAGCCTTGTTTCGTGCTCGCAATAATTTAATCAACTGTGTAAAAGGCTTGCAGGAGGAGAATGCCTAATGCCTGAAGTTAAAGATCAAATACAAACACTTTTTGAAAAGATGTTGGCAAAAAATATGTCCGCCGCAGAAAGAATGTCTTTAAACAAAATAGTACAAAGTTCAGATGAAGCACAGAAGTATTATCTCGAGTTGTGCCAGATGCACGCGATGCTTTCAGATGAGCATGGGGCTTTTGCTGCTGGTCTAGGAACTGTTTCACAAAAGAGTTTTACAGAATCCAAGGCTAAAAGAAAGCCGCCGATTTTTCAATTTATTTTAAGTCTTGCCGCAATACTGGGAATCACTTTTCTCGGTCTAAAGATGACTCTCAAAGAAAAGAGTAACGACAGCGCTCCCTTCCGTGGAGGCGTAGTTGCGACTGTATCTGAGACCGTTGGAGCTGAATTTGAATACGGCAACAGCCTATATCGAAAAATAGCTAAAGGCGACGAACTCTTTGAGGGAATCTACCAGTTAAATAAAGGCTTACTTGAAATAAGCTATGCAAATGGGGCTCAAGTTCTTGTCGAGGCTCCTGCAAAAATTGAACTGTTTAGCAATAACAGTATGACTTTACTTTCTGGTAAAGTTTCTGCCACAGTTTCTAAATCAGCCAGTGGTTATACGGTCAAAGGTCTAGGGGTAAGCGTTGTTGATATAGGAACAGAATTTTCAGTTTATGTAAATCCAGATAAATATCTGGAAACTCATGTATTCGCGGGATTGGTAGAACTCGAAATGCATTATGAAACAGAAGATATTAAGCACCGTTTAAAAGCAGGTCAGGCGGCTCGGGTTATGATGGGGACTGCAGGGCCGGTTATGGCAGGGATTGATTTGCGTAAAGACTTTTTTATTCGACATATTCACGAAGGAAGTAGTGCTTACTCTCAACTGATTCAATCTAAGAAACCTGCTGCTTATTATCCGATGAATATAAATACAGAAGATACGATTTTGGAAGATAAGTCAGCTTATAATAACAATGGTCGAGCAGCAGATGTTAAAGAGCCTTCAAGTTTCTGGGTAGCTGGAAAAATAGGTTCTGCGATACAGTTGTCAGGTAGTAACAATAAAGCTTATGTCTATGTGGACGATTATCCTAAAGCTCGACAAAATAAGCTAACAGTTGTGGGCTGGGTTTATGCAGAAAGTCGACCTATCTGGGCGACAATTGTGAAAAACTGGGGACAAGATGTTTATGGCCAGTTTCACTTTGGTTTAAATCCGGCAGGTTTACTGGATATCGAGGTGCAATCCTTGGACGGCGAAAGAGTTCACATTACCGAAAATGTGACTTTCCCTATACGAACTTGGCAGCATGTTGCCTTTGTTCATGATGGAAATGCTGTAAAGCTTTATCGAAATGGCCAGGTTGTCGCAAGACAAAAGGTGAATGGTATTAAGTACCCCACCAAACTGAAGAAACTGAGTATTGGTACAAAGCTTGAAGACGATAAGCTGACTCCGGCAAACACACCAGGACACTGGGATGGTCGTCTGGATGAGGTCGCCATCTTTAATCATGCATTAAGCGATGAAGAGGTTAGTGAGCTCTATAACGCAGCTAATTAGGATATTTTCAGTTTTACGACCTCTGGCCTCAAGCTACCCTTGCCACTTAGAGGCCTTGATAGTTTTCATCGCTAGAGCATGAACGTCGCCTTCAAGTTGCTCCTTAAGTGCAGCATTGACAAGCTTATGTTGTTTTATCGGCATAAGCCCTTCAAACTTCTCAGAAACAATTGTGACTCTAAAATGTGTTGAAACACCTTCCCTATAACCCATATGTCCTGCATGCAGGTGACTTTCATCTATGACTTCCAGATGTAGTGGTTCAAACTCTTTGTTTAGTATCTCGCGGATCTCTTTTTCCGTATCTGTCATCTTCATTCCTTTTTTATTAAAAAATAATCTTTCTAATGCGGTATGCGAATTGCGTTTTTAAACAATTAGCACATTATAAAATATGGAGGCTGTCGAGTAATAATGTTCCAACCAAGGCATATAACGCTCTATGTACCTTGCTACAATGCAAATGCGACAATTGAGCACTGTTTGGACTCACTTTTAAAGCAAACTATAAAGGTGGATTCCCTCTTCCTTGTCGACGATGGATCAACTCATAAATTGCCGGATCTCCCCGTAAAAATTATACAACACCCGGAAAACTTAGGCCTCGCATCGGCAAGAAATACCGCTTTGAAGCATTGTCAGACCCCACTTATTGCTTCTGTTGATTCAGATGTAATTGCCGAGCCTGACTGGTTAGAAAAGTTATTGGCCAGAGTTAATAAAAGGGATGTAGTTGGTGCGGCTGGACAAATGGATGAATTTTACAAAGATGACATTGGTGATCGCTGGCGTGCTAAGCATATGGCACAGCATTGGGGAGGAGACTCGTTAGTCAACCCTCGCTTTTTGTTTGGCGCCAACACTTTAATGATAGCTGAAGAACTTCGCAAATCCGGTGGCTTTGATACTCGTTGTCGGACGAATAATGAAGATCGAACTATGTGTGAGTTTATTTTTCAAAGAGATTTGAACTTGGCTTATGAGCCCTCAGCACGGTGTTCTCACTTACGCCGAGATTCTGCTGAGAGTATTCTCTCTTCCTACTGGGGCTGGCATCATGCTAAAGGTTTGGTTGAAGGAGACTTTGATTCCTCGGAAGGTGTTATTGGACGTATCCGAAAAGTTAATTTTGGTATCGCTGATTATCGGTACAATATGGATCTCGAAGATGGGAAAGACGAATTTGCCATTCTGGATTTATTGATTCCTATAGTTTTTGCAGCCTGTGATTTAAGACTGTATTCACAGCGATCAAAAGTAGAGATGCCTTCATTAGAGCCTTTAATTGATTATTTAGGTTTAGCTTATGACAAGTTGAAATTTTTTATAGAAGATGGCGAAGTACTGGAAAAAGAAAGTTGGTTTTCGGCTTATGAAGCAACATTTAAAAGCTGCTGTGAGGAATTCATGATTAAAGAGCGTTTGGCTCATTTGGATGTAAATACCTGGTTCAAAGAAAATATGAAAGTTATGGGAGAAGTAAATTGAAGGTTCTTTTATTTAACTCCTCTTGGTATGACGAAAGTGAACCTATGAAGTGGGGTGTGCGAGCCGGTTCTCGTTGGCCGCACATGCAGCAAAGGCCTCAAGAGGGTAAACTGCCAAGGTATGTTCCATTTCCATTTTTTATGGCAACAGCCGGTGCAGTGCTAAGAAAGAATGGTTATAAAGTCAAGATACTCGATGCTGTAGGAGAGGACATCCAGTTATCTGAAGCTTATGAATTGATTGCTGAATTCGCACCCGATGTAATTTTTTCAGAAGCATCTACACCATCGATTTTATGGGATAAAAAAGTTTTTGATGACTTACATGCGAAGTTTCCCGAGGCGATAATCGTCAGTGGCGGTAGTCAGGGGGTCTCAATGATTCCTGATCTCATGAAAGAGTCAGAAGTGCCACATTATTGGCTAGGTGGTGAGTTTGATTTATCCTTGCTTAAGCTGGTTCAAGTTCTGCAGGGAAATGGCGAGCTTAAAGATGTTCCAGGTCTAATTTCTAGAGAAATAAATAATCCTCCGGCAGTGGTTGAAGATGTGCTGCAATTGCCTTCGCCTTTATATAGTGACTTGCCAGTTAAAAGTTATTCTGATCCAGTTTGCGGTTTACCCGCACCTGTCGCGCAAATTTGGCTTTCTCGTGGTTGTCCATACAAGTGTACTTTTTGTGTGTGGCCACAGGTAGTTTTTGGTAACAATAAGTACCGTACTCGACACTTAAATGATGCTTTAGATGACATCGAAGACTTGATTTATAATCACGGCTGTGAGTCATTTTACTTTGATGACGATACAACGAATGTTGGTCCTAAACGCATGATTGAACTCGCAGAAGGTATAAAAGCCAGAGGCTTGGATAAATACCCCTGGTCGATGATGGCGCGGGCGGACTGTATGAACGATGCCGCTCTGGAAGCTTTGAAAAGCGCCGGCCTTTATTCCATAAAATATGGTGTCGAAAGTATTTCAGAAGCCTTGGTCAATTCTTGTGAAAAGGGGACAAACCTGAAAAAATTCAGAAGAGCCATTGAATACACTCAGGAATTAGGCATAAAATTACATTTAACATTCATGTTCGGAATTCCAGAGGAGACTGAAGAGACGATTCAAGAAACCTTAGACTTTGCTATGGAGGTAGCTCCGGAGTCCGCACAGTTTTCCTTGTGTACACCTTTTCCAGGAACTAAATTCTATAAACAATGCGAAGATAACGGTTGGTTGATAACTAAGGACTGGAATAGATTTTTAGGGAGTGACGAAGCCGTCGTTTCAACCCCCTGGTTAAAGGCTGAGGATTTGCAAAAAGGTTATGAAAATGCCATGCAGCAATGGCATCAATTCAATCTAAAGCGTTTAGCAGAGAAGAGGGAAGCGCTGCTTAAAGAACTGAAAGAAAAGACCGATAAAGAAGAAGTGCAATGGACTCTTTTGGGAGATAGGTCATTTGCAGAATTTATCTGGCAGGATAATGACAAGAAGCTATTGGGAAAGTATGTCAATAACGATCAAAAGGAAGACGTTTTTCGGGTAATCATATCAAACCACGATGAGGAGAAAATTTTTCGCCAAATGCAGCGCCAGTCGCCGCAGTTAGCAAAAGATGTTATTCGCTTATTCAAGTGAAATAGTGTATATTATAACAAACCTTTAAGAAAAAGGGGGAATTATGGCTGCAAACAATGAAGTCAAAATTATGAAGTTGCTTTTAAAAGCAGGAGCTGACCCGAACCTATTGGATCAGAACAACACGACCCCGCTCTCCAGAGCTATTGAGCGCAGTGATGTATCGATGGTTAAGTCTCTTTTAAGTCATGGTGCCATGGTGGGGTTAAAACGCGTTTACAAAGATCACGATCTCTTTCTCGCTGCGAAGAGTGGTAATCTTGTTCGCATAAAATTTCTCTTTAAAAAAGGTTCCCCAGAACAGATCAAAGTTCGCGATAATAACGGCAATACACTTTTGCATATGGCAGCCGAGTGCGGTCATCAAAATGTGATTGAATTCCTCTTGAAGAAAGGCGCTCAAATTAATCACAAGAATCATGAGGGTAACAGTCCATTACACTTAGCTGTTGCCAGCCGGAAAGCTTATGCTTTAGCTCTGTTGATTAAAAAAGGCGCGAATGTAAATGCCAGAAATAACTCTGGAGAAAGTCCACTGCATCACGCCGTATGGAGCACTATAATGGTTGAGAAACTGTTAGATGCAGGGGCAAACATAAATGCTCGCGATAATTTCAGTGACACTCCGCTTAATCACGCAGTAGAGAATGACAATGTCAAAGCTGTAGATAAGCTTTTAAAGTCTGGCGCAGATGTTAATATACGCGGCTTTTATGGTCAAACAGCTCTGCATAAGGCAACTCACAATAAAGATATGGTTACCTTACTGCTGCACCATAATGCGGACTTCGAGGCAATTGATGACTTTGGCAATACGCCAATAGTTTCATGTGCAGAACATGGTAAGTTAGAGTCTTTAAATTTACTTATAGAAGCAGGTGCAAACTTAAATGTAAAAAATGACCTTGGAGAGACTCCACTTCACCGTGCGGTTGAAAGGAACTCGCCAACTTTAGTATCTGCCTTATTGAGCAGAGGTGCTCGATCAGATATTCAAAACAATGTTGGTGTTACCCCGTTACACTTGGCTGCAGATCATATTCAGGATGCAGACTTCACGGTGACTATGTAAATACTAAAATTGATTATAAAGCTCTTCTCTAGAAGAAGAGCTTTTTTGCAGTATTGACAAAAATATTCTTTCGATCTTCTGAGTTTAGGAATGAAGCCTTGGCGACGAGGTCAACAGTTCTAGAGTAGTTGTGCTGCTTGCTGACTTCTACAGGAGCATTACTTCCCCACATAAGTCTTTCACTGCCAAATTCACGATATGCTTTTTCATAGAGCTTATTTAGCTTTTCTGTTCCCGATTTTTCTTCTCGATTACCGAAAAAACGCGATACTTTGATATGGCAATTTTCATATGACGCTAAAGAAAGAAATGCATTGACTTCTTTTTTATCATCAGGATTAACCAATCCAAGATGATCAATGACAACTTTTGTCTTTTGGTGCTTGTGAATCACCTTTTTTATCGAGTTTATAGAAGCATTTGGTTTACGGAGTAAGCAGATAGAAACATCAATGTCGGCAGCAATATCCCACATATGGGCAGTGTTTTTTAGCCAGTTTTCACCAATGTCCTTTGAATTTAGGCGGTAACCAAGAATTCCTTTTTTACGATTTGAAATCATTCTCCGTTCAAGTTTTGGCGTGGCAGGATCCAAAAGTGTAATGATGCCAATTTTACCGGGGTATTTATCCTTCATTTTCAGGACATAGTTTTCATTTCCTTTGTCAGAGGTGACAACTACAATAAACCGTTGAATACCCACTGGTACTGCGACTTTTTGAATAGTTTCAAATTGATAATCTTTAGTCGTGCCAGGTTCCCAGATATGACAGTGGGAGTCGATGCCATTAACGATTTGTTCATCAGTGGTACTGCAAGAGGTCATGCTTGCTAAGGAAAGAAGTGAAAGTTTAGAGAAGTATCTACGGTCCATTTGTAAAAGCCTTTTTACTTATGAATAAACACAGACAAGTCACCTAATGGAATATTTGATGTGCTTTAAAGTTTGTTAAAATGGCTTTAAATTAATCATCTAGTTAGTTTATTTAATCTATTCGAGAGCTTGAGCAGCTTCTGTATCTTCTTAGTGGATTTCTTCAATGATCTCATCAAATGCTTCATGATCAAAGTCGAGATTACGTTCCATGTAGCGCATAAGTGCTCTTTGGTTGGTGTAGAGTTCCAGAATCATATCTTTTATATCTGTGATTTCCTGATCCTGTCGCCGGTCTCGCTTTATACCTCGTTTGACCTTTTCTTCTATCTCTTGAACGTGATCAAAATCAGCCTTTTCATAGCCAAGTTTATCGATAGAGTTTTGTTGTAGGTCATGCTGAAGTAAATGTATTATGTTCATTATTTGCCCTTGATCGATTTTAATTAAAAAATCATTAAACGAGTCGGTTGTCAAGGATTGCGGAAAGGTCTTGGTAAGTTATTATTAGGTAATCATACCCTTAAGGAGCAGAATGAAAAGAATACTCGCAGCTATAGACTTTTCCGATGGAACAGAAGCTGTTTTGTTTAAGACATTGGAAATGGTGAAAGCTTTCAACGCTGAGCTAAGTATTGTGCATGCGGAGCCTGAAGGAAATGTCTATGCCAGAGAAGAAGATAATCGAGAGTATCTCGATGGTATTTTTCTGCGCATAGATTTAATCCGTAAAAAATTCCAAGAGTATAATATTTTCCCTTACATGAAACAGGGGAGTGGTTCTGCGAGTAAGTGTATCTTAAGAGAATGTGAACGCTTTAGGCCTGACTTGGTTATTATCGGAGCTCATAAACACAGTAAAATTGTTCGTATATTCAGTGAACATATCCGCGAAGACCTCATTGCTAAAGCATCATGCCCACTCATGTTGGTTCGTCCAGATGATCATGAAGGTTCTTTTGTCAGTAAGGACCTTAATTTTTCTTAGCTTTTGGTTAAAAAGTTGCTATAATTTTCGATTCTCAAAAGAATCTTTCTTAAACCTTTTTAAAGATGTTTTTTGGTCTTTTATCCTGCTTAGATAAGGCTACTCTTTAGAGAAAATTTTAACTTATTTAAAAGGATATAGATGAAGAAATCATTAGCTTTTTTAGCTTTGGGCTTATTAACTTCCTGCCAAACAACAGAGTGGCAATTAAAACAAGTCAAAATTGTAGAAGGAATGGATGTGCCTGAGTCGGCGGTCTATGACGAGAAAAGTGACCTTGTTTACGTTTCAAATATGGAGACTTCTACTAAAGGTTTTTGGGAAAATGACGGGAAATCATTTATTACGGCAATGACTCCAGAAGGCAATATTGTCAATAGACGCTGGCTTGACTCTAAGAAAGGAGCTACGCTGAATTCTCTAAAAGGCCTGACGATTTTAAATGGTTATATTTACTTTGCTGATAATACTCAACTTAAACGTACCAGTTTAAAGAAGCCAGGGAAAGTAGAAGTATTTGATATGCCAGGAGCACAGAAGCTTAATGATCTTGGAAATGATGGTAAGGCTGTTTTAGTTACGGATACAGCTCAGAGTGCAATTTATCGTTTCTTTCCTGAGACCAGAGAGCGCACGATGATTAAATCTCCTAAAGTGGTTAATGGCGTGACGTATGCCAATGGTAAGTACTATGCAGTTAGCTTTGGTGAGCATGAAGTTTATGAGTTGGATGCCACTGGAGAAAAAGAGCCAGTTCCATTTGGCTTGGCTGATAAGTTTACCAATCTTGATGGTATTGAAGTTCTTAAGGATGGCAGCTTTCTGATATCTGACGTTAAAGGAAATGCCATTTTTACAGTTTCACCAGATCGTAAAACTGTTAAGAAATTAGCAGAACTGCCTTGGGCTGCAGATATAGCTTTGGATCGTGAAAGAAGTCTTCTTTATGTTCCTTCTCTACTGACTAAGAGAGTTTATATCTATAAGCTTGAAGAGATTTAAGAGAGGGAGAAACCGGGCTCAGCCCGAACCCGCCAAAGGAAATGATTTCCTTTTGAAACCTCTTTTTGGTTTGAGCTAAAGCTCAAATACTATTCATAAAAAAAGCCGCACCCAGGAGTCGGGCGCGGCTTTCTTGCATTACCACACTAAAGAATGGTTAGACTGAAGCAGTAGCGTATTTTTCTTTAGTTTCAGCCATAAATTTTGCGCAAACCTCAGTTGCTTCCCAGGCTTTGTCCCAGAAACAAAGGTCAACTGTCCAGTAGTTATCGTAAGAGTGGTACCCCATGATAGCCGGAACAACTTTGTCGAAATCTAGAACACCAAGACCAAATGGAGGGTGACTTGAAGTTTCGTCTTCACCATTTTCGTCTTTGTGACAAGTATTATCAGAGTCGATTAGGTGAACGTGATTGATGTAAGGACCAACAAGTTTTAGGAACTCAAGCTGGTTGTCGAAAACTTCTTTTTCGCCTTCCTGACGAGCGCCAACAACAGCGATCATTTGAGCGTGGCAAGTGTCGTATAGGTAACCGAAGTTAGATTTTTCTTTCATAGCTTCAAGAATCTTAACAATCTCAGAAGGCTTGTTGAAAGCGAATCCAGGCTCACCTTCCCAAGTAACTTTAAGATCGTACTGAGCAGCGATGTCTGCACACTGTTTCCAAGTGTCGATAACTTGTTGCATAGCTTTGTCTTGGTCGATGTTTTCGTCTTTGAAAATTGTAGGACCCTGAACTGTATCTACGCGTTCAGTTTTGATTCCCATATCTACTGAGAATTCACAGTTTCTTTCGAACTCAGCAATGTACTTAGAAGTGTCATTAGTATTAATTAGTTGCTCGCCCCAAAGGTTGGCAGCGATACCACTGAACTCAAGACCGTAAGTTTTTAGTTTTTCAACAGCATCCTGACGCTTCTCTTTTGTGTCAAGATCGTCTGGATTCGGGTGTGGTGCGAAAGAACCAAGTTCAACAGCGTCGAAACCCAGCTTAGATAGTTTTTCACATACTGTGTCGAAGTCTACTGGCTTATCGCCATAAGGGCCGATTGTATATGCCCAAGAACCAATTGATGTTTTCATCCTTACATACTCCTTATTGAATTGGATTGAGAGAGAGTGCTTTTTTATTGACGATCACAGATCCGCAGTCTTTTTTAAATTTCGCGATGTGTGTGGCAACGCGGTGGGCTTCAAAGGCTTCTTTGCTGGCCCAGCACTCAAGAACTGTGAATACTGTTTCTTCATCTGTATTTTGGAAAGCTGCATAATGAATACAGCCTTCTTCAGCTTTAGATGCTGTTTCAACAGTAGCCAGCGAAGCTTTGAAAGCCTCTATGCTGTCTGCTTCAACAGTAAATTCTATCCATTTATTAATCATTAGAACTTAACGAACCCCGGACTGTCTGCAGGCATGTCCCAGTATTTTTTGATTACGCTGTCCAGTTTCATAAGTGTGACGGATACACCGGCCATTTCCTGTGCAGTACAGAATTCGCCAAGCTGTGTATCGTATACAGAAATACCTTTGTCTTCGAGGTATTTGTGCATGTGACGCATAACGATGAACATCTCCATACGAGTAGTAGCACCATAACCATTGATTAGAGCAACAACTTCGTCACCGCCTTTGAAAGGCAGGTCAGCAATGATGTCGTCACAAAGACGTTCAGCTGTTGCATCGGCAGTCATCAGATCAACCTGCTCGATACCGGCTTCACCATGAATGCCCATACCGAATTCCATACGGCCTTCAGGTAGTTCGAAAGTGGCTAGGCCTGTCTCAGGAAGGGTACACTCAGAAGTCGATACACCGAGTGAACGGCAGTTGAAAATAGTCTTCTCGATAAGAGCTTTTAGTTCGTCGAAAGGCATACCACTTTCAGCAGCAGCGCCAGCTACGTGAATCACAAGGTGATCGGCAGTTGTACCGCGACGCTCTTCTGCCTGTTCTGGTGGGAACGCAGAAATTTCATCGTTGATTAGAACTGTTTCTACTTTGATGCCTTCCATACGAGCGAAGTCCTGGCCCATATCGAAGTTCATTACATCACCAGCGTAGTTGTTATAAAGAAGGATAACACCGTTTCCAGAGTCAGCAGCTTTGATTGCGTCTAGAACTTTGTCTGGAGTTGGAGCTGTAAATACCTGACCGTGTACAGATGCATCAGCCATACCTTTACCGATGAACTCTAGGAATAAAGGCTCGTGACCAGCACCACCGCCGATGACAATACCGACTTTACCAGCTACAGGAGCTTCTTTTCTAGCACAAACGTGTGGAGCGATACGCTTAACTTTGTTTTTGTTTGTCAGACAGAATCCATCGATAAGTTCGATGGCTAAATCTTCAGGATTGTTGATTAGTTTACGCATAGTAGCTAGCCTTTCGCTTGTTCTGCAAAGCAGTTGATAATTAAAGTGACTGAAGTTGCACCGGCATCCTGGTGACCAAGACCTCTTTCGCCAGCGTAGCGTGAACGGCCTTTCTTAGAAACAAGTTTCTTTGTTTCTTCGATACCAGCTTCAGCAGCTTCGTGCATTCTACCAAGAGCGACTGCAAGAGCTTCGCCAGCTTCAGCACTTGTTTTAAGAGCACGAATACCAGGGGCAAGAGCGTCGATAAGAGTCTTGTCGCCTTCGTCAGAGCGGCCGATTTTCTTTACACGGGCTAAACCGCTTTCAAATGCTTCAACGAGGTGAGAAAGTGTTACTTCTTCTGAGCCTTGAGAAGCCATTCCCATACCAAGGAACATGCTAGAAAAGATTGGGCCAGAAGCGCCACCCATAGTGGAAACCATACCAAGAGCATAAGCGGCAAGTAGTTTGTCTACTTTGTCAGGTTTTTCTGTTTCGATTTTTTCCTGGGCTGCTTTAACACCGCGGCGGATAGTAGTTCCGTGGTCGCCGTCACCGACTACAGAGTCGAGTTCACAAAGGAACATAGCGTTTTCGCAGATTACATCTGTTACCTTACCCAGAATAGTGTAGATGTCGTCTAATTTAAAAGTTTCCATAATCTTTCCTTAAATTGCTGAGCTTGCGAGGAGGCCCCGAAGAACCTCCAGAATCAACTTACTTGCTTAGAGACTCGAAAAATTCGAATGCTTCAGCAGGCTTAAGACCGTCGTGAACAACAGACTTAACAGCTTTCATCATTGCTAGAGGAGCTTCAGACTGGAATACATTACGACCCATATCTACACCAGCTGCACCGCACTGAATAGCGTTGTAGCAAAGCTCAAGAGCTTCAAGTTCAGGAAGCTTTTTACCACCAGCGATAACTACTGGAACCGGACATGAAGCTACTACTTTTTCGAAACCTTCTGTGTAGTAAGTCTTAACAATGCTTGCGCCATTTTCTGCACAAACACGTGAAGCCATACCGAAGTAGCGAGCGTCGCGAGCCATGTCTTTACCTACAGCAGTAACACCCATCACTGGAATGCCGTACTTGTTACCGATATCAACTAGGCGGCTGAAGTTAGCGATAGTGATAGCTTCAGTTTCTTTTTCACCAACTGAAAGCATAGCTGCCATTGCAGATGCGTTGATGTTAATAGCTTCAACTTCGTCGATAAGAACGTTGTCGTTCATCTGAGTTAGAATAGTAGTACCTGTGTCAGTACGAAGACAAACTGGCTTTGAACATGTTGGGGGGATAGAGGTACGAAGCATACCGCGAGTACCCATAAGACAGTCAGCTTCCTCAGCAAGAGGAGCAATGTTCAGGTCGATACGCTCAAGACCGGAAGTTGGTCCCATTAGGAAACCGTGGTCGAAAGCAAGCATAACTGTGTTGCCTGACTTCTTGTTGAAGATGCGTGAAAGGCGGTTCTTAAGACCCCAGTCATTGTTGTTTAGACCTTTAAGGTAGAAACCTTCAGTACTAGCTGGTGTGTCAAGACCGAAGCTTTTGCCGTCTCTGATATCGTCTGTATCTGCCATGATGTGTTATCCTATACTTATGTTTAGATTAAATAATTCTGTCGTTACCACCGTCAACAGGAATCTGTGCACCGGTAGTTTTATTGAATAGTGGACCGACTAGAGCTGTACATACTTCAGCAATGTCAGTTGATTTAATTTCTGTACTGAGAAGGTTTCTTGTTTTGTACTCTTCTACAGTCATGCCATAGCGCTCTGCTGAACGGGCAAGTTTCTCAGGAGTCCAAAGGTCAGTGTCAAATACTGCGTCCGGGTGAATGACATTCACGCGGATACCTTCAGGAGCCAGTTCCATAGAAAGGACACGAGCCAACTGAGTAAGACCTGCTTTAGAAACTGAGTAAGCAGCAGCACCTGGACCAGGAGCACCAACGTTTCTTGAACCTACGAAGAGGATTGCCGGCTCGATACCATGTTTCATGTAAGGAACAGCATACTTCGTAAGAAGCTGGTTTGCAGTAAGGTTGATCTTAAGAGTCAGCTCCCACTTAGAGATGTCCAGATCTTCAACGTATTCACCAGCAGTGAAGATACCAGCGTTACAGATGATCAGGTCAAGACCGCCAAATGTTTCAACTGTTTTTTCAACTACAGATTTAAGTTGTTCTTCTTTACCGATGTCACAAACAAGGCCTAGAGAGTTCGGGCCAGTGAAAGACTCGATACTTGGTGAAATGTCGATACCGACAACGAGGGCACCATGGCTCATTAGGTCTTCAGCACACTTGCGGCCAATACCTGCAGCAGCACCAGTTACAATAGCAATCTGACCTTGAAGCATCGGCTTAGAACCACCTTTCTTCAATTTGCGCTGTTCAAGTTCCCAGTACTCGATATCGAATAGCTCTTTAGAACTTAGAGGTTCCCAACCACCCAGTGATTCTGCATCTTGAATGGCATTTGCTGTGTGATGAGCGATGTCTGAGATCTGACTTGCTTCTTTGCGAGTAGCACCGAAAGAAAGAATACCTTGTTCTTTCCATACAGCCCAGCGCGGAGCTTGGTCAAGAATTGTATGCTCAGGACCTGAGTTTTCTTCAAAATATTTTCTGTATTCTGCTGCGTACTCATCAAGCTGCTCTTCAGTTTTGCCATTAAGAACAGCCGGAATGCGCTTGGTGCGAATACTGTGATCCGGAGTGAGAGTACCGCGAGTTGCGACGTCAGCGATGTCTGATCTTTCTGCATAGCCAACTGCTTCAGGAGAGTTATCCAGCTTTACAGTCACTGCAGTACCGCGAAGGTCAGAAACTTTTTTACGGATTTTAGCTAGAGCCAGGTGATTTACCGGCTTAGCAACGCCGATTACTCTGTCGCTGTTTCTTAATTCAGCGATAAGTTCTTCAGCTTTAGTGACCGCATCAATCATACGATCGTAACTTTCTTTTGCTGTATCAGCGAAAGTGAAGATACCGTGACCTGAAAGAATCACACCTTTCTTACCGTCTAGTTGAGCAGATTTGACAGCATTGTCGAACTGCTTAGCGAGGTCGAAACCAGGCATGACGTAAGGGAGGATAAGGAAATCCGGGAACGTTTGTTGTAGTTTAGCCTTACCCTCAGGTGAATTTGTCAGGACAATCACGGCATCTGCATGAGTATGGTCGACAAACTTATAGGGAATTGAGGCGTGAACGAGAGTTTCGATTGAGCCATTTGGTGCAGCTGGGTCGAGTAGTGCGACGCGCAGTTGCTTGACCATTTCGAAGTCATTCAGAGTTTCAAGAGCAGAAAGCTTCAGGCAAGAGTCCATTCTTACCGGAGAAAAACCTTCTTTCTCGATTGTTTTCAAGTCCCAACCGCTGCCTTTTATATACAATGTTTCGACTTCATCGCCGAAGATGTCCGTCACAGTTGACTTCACTGAAGTGTTACCACCGCCGTGAAGTACGAGGCTTTCTTCCTGACCAAGTAGTCTGGAAGTGTAGACTCTAAGTGCTAGATCGTCACCTTCTAAAGCAGCAGCTTCTTTGTCTGACCATAGATTTTTCATGCTTAAACAGTCACCTTACCAATGATCGGCTCTAATACTTCTTTAGAGTAGTCACCGCACTCGACAGTTACTGTGTCAGGCTCATTTACAGAACGCTCACACTCGTCTTCAACGATGATCCAACATTTGTAGTTAGTATCAACCAGATCTTTTGTTATAGTTTTGAAATCAATAATACCTTCACCCATAAGAGCCCATGACTTATCTGCGTGCATGTCTTTGTAGTGAACGTGGTTAATGATTGAACGGTAGTCTCTCATAAGTTTGATTGGATCCATGTCTCTGTAAGCCATGTGACCTACGTCAGGAGTCCAACCTAGAACTTTCTCATCAAGTCTTGGTAGAAGCTTCTCGTAGTCAGAAGCATCACGCCAGATAGAAGTCTCAGGAGAGTTCGGGTGGTAAGAACAAGTTAGACCTTTACCAGCAGCTCTTCTTGAAATTTCATTTATACAGCTGATGAGGTTATCGTGTCGTTCAGCCAGGTGATTTTCATCACGAGTCGTTGGCATCTGACAAAGCATAACTACAGCTTCCGGGAAGTGCTTAGCCATGAAATCGATAAGCTTATCAGAAGCTTCTTTCTCAGCGTCAGTTTCTTTTGGGTTTAGCCAGTCATCAAGAAGAACGACAGAGGAAAGCTCGATACCGGCTTCTTTCATAGCTTCAGCAAGTCTTTCGTTGTCGTAGAAGCTATAAAGGAATTTGTCGATAGGCTCGAAACCTTCGAAACCGGCTTTGCCAACTACTTTAGCAATGTGATCAATTTTGTCGTAGTAAGGGTCTTGTTGTTCGATACAACCAGCCATAACCCAAGCGTAGTGCTCGCAACCAATTTTAATACTCATAATTTTTATCCTTTAGTGTTTGGTTTGGTAATGCAAAATTTCCTATACATACTTACCAAATTGTGTTAAATGCTTTTTAGTGCTTGAGCATGAACTCAGCAGTTGATTTGTTGAAAGTCTCTAGATCTTCCCAGTGGTGAGCGTGGCCAGTCTTAGGAAGAACAAGAAGCTCAGAACCTTCGATCAGTTCATGTAGCTGCTCAGAGAATTTTAACGGTGTAAAAATGTCTTCATCGCCAACAGTGATTAGAGTAGGAAATTTGCTTAGAGCGCTAACTCTGTCGACAGTGTCGTGATTGATACATGCATCAGCCTGAGCAAGAAAAGCGTGAAGATCCATGTAGTTTTCGTGAGCTGTTTCGCAACCTTCTTTGAGATTTGCTCTGGCTTCTTCAGACTGGTAGAATGGTGGAGCGAAAATCCAAAGTTGAAGAAGCTTCATGAAGTCAGCTGGGTCAGAAACTTTTCTCATATCTTTAAAGTGGTCGAAAACCTGAACTGCGTAAGGGTCGCACTTCGCCCAACTTGATATGATAACAAGTGAACGGATTAGGTCTGGGTGATTAAGAGCAAGTTCCTGAGCGATCGCACCGCCCATTGAAATACCAGCGATGTGGCACTTACCTAAATCAAGTCTGCGTATTAGATCGGCGATGTCGTCTGCCATCATTTTTGTTGAATAAGGACCTTCCGGCTTGTCAGAGTCGCCAGCACCACGGTTATCAACGATGATACAACGGAAATGTTTTTCATATTCTTTAACATGTTCTTCCCAGAATGCACCGCGTGCACTAAGACCCATAATAAGTATGAGTGGATCACCCGAACCTCTTTCTTCGTAAGCAATTTTTATCATGTTACATGTTAGTGTTGGCATTTTCACTCCTTATACGTTTTAGCAGTTTTAAATAACTATTCCCCTAGATCCGTTTTTCTTATATAATTCTCTTATCAAAAAATATAATAAAATCGGCATATGGTGTAAAGGGGGGTTGTTTAATTATTAACAATAAGTTATTGTGTTTTAACATGAAATAGTAGAGAGCTATTAAGAGGATTTTTATGAAAGAGGTCGAACACTTTTTACCAGAATTTTATAATTGTAATAATATATCTAGTCCGAGTGAACTCTTTGAAGCACAGTCAGATACGTTTTATTTTGCCAAGGATAGAGATGGTAGATTTGTTTATGCTAACAAAATCCTTATAGACCACTTTGATATGGGAGACCCCAAAGAATTACTTGGGAAAACAGACTTTGATGTACTGCGCTTAGATTTAGCAGAAAAATACCGTGAAGATGATATGAGGATAATGAATGAAAAAATTGTCTTGCGGAATAAACTCGAATTAGTTGGTGATGGTAAAGGCAATGTTCACTGGTTTTTGACGACCAAAGCTCCTTTAAAAAATAATAATGGCGAAGTTGTCGGTATTGAAGGTTTGACGCGAGATGTGAGAAGAACAGAGAACAGTATAGAACCTTATTCTGAGTTTCGTGAGTGCATCGATTATATGCAGAAGAACTATATGAACTCTATAAGTATTAAGGAGTTAGCGGAGCTCTCCTGTATGTCTTTGAGTACCTTTGAACGTAAATTTAAAAAGCACTTTGGCAGCTCGCCTAATCAGTATATTAAAAGGTTGCGCTTGGAAAATGCCTGTGAATTACTTATAGCGGGTTACAATATACAGCAGGTTGCACTTGATTGTGGTTTCTGTGATCAAAGTTACTTCACCCGTGAGTTCCGTATTTTGATGGGAATGACTCCTAGGAAGTACCAAATGAAGTATAAAGAAGTGCAGAGTGGGTCTTAGGAGAAAGCTTTGTTGTCAAAGTTTTACTTTGACTCTTTATCTTTCAAGGCTTTCCTCTTTACATAATCGGGATAGAGGACACTTATGCATTCTGGGCAGATAGAGTGAGAGAACTGTAAGCCGGAATGTACTTTAAAAAACTGTTAAAGTCGTTGCTAGTAAACTTAATCATCACGATTTTTTTTACAGTTACAGCATGTAGTTAAAAGTTCTTTGAGTTCACGGTTTTCTTTTAGGGCCGTTTGAAGTTTGACAATAGCCTTTGTAGTGATTGTTTGCGTTTAATACTTTCTTCTGTTTCCAGCTTTAGTTTTAACTGGGTCTTAGTACTGACTTGTAGTTTTTATGCCTGTTAAAGGGCTTACAAACGCAATCAGCTCCTTCAACATCAAAGCCTTTAACAATATCTTAAGTATTGGTTTTAGAAGTGATAAAGATGACAGTAATATGAATTGTAAGATTATTTCTTTTAAGTCGCGACAAACTTCATGGCCATCGCTTTCAGACATCATAATATCCAGAAGGATGATGTCCGGCATAATGCTTTTTGCGATACCGACGGCATTTTTACCGCAGCCAAGAGTGTGAATTTCGAGGTTTCACTATTCGAATGCAGGGAGGGGTCTAACTATAACATCGTCACTTATATAAGTATGTTCTGTAGAGTAGTTTCCATTAAGTGCCTCGAAATTTGAAGCCTAAAACTAATATAATGCTTTTGAAATATGAATGGTAGAGAGTCGTAGGAGTTTCAAGAACTTATTGCTAGCCTGTACAGGGTAAGGCCCCGAGGTCGGGGCCTTGGAAGTAATTTAATTTTTCTTAAGATATTCGGCTATATCACGAATTTCCTGCTTACTTAGACCGAGTGCCTGGCCGGAAATCATAGCAGAAGCTTTTAGCTCTTTGCGGCTGGCTACATCTGAAGCATTGATGTCAACTGTAGCACCACCCATAATTCTCATACTGACAATGTCTCCATCTGCAATTAAGAACCCCTGAATAGTTTTGCCATCTTTGGTTTTTATTTCGGTAGTTTTGAAGCCATGAGCAATATCGGCATCTGGCTCAACAATTGCTTTAATGATAATTTCCAAAGGCTGAGCTTTTCCCCATCCACTTAGGTTTGGACCGAAATCAACTCCTGTGTTATCAAATTGGTGACACATCTGACAAGTAGCTGCTTTCATTTTGCCGTTTTTCTCATTTCCTGAAAGTTGTAGAATTTCGCCAGTGTCTATTTTGGTACTTTCCATAACCGGAATGATTGAGTCGGTATAACTAAAGGTCTGTTTTCCTGCGTATGGTCTCCAGAAAGTATTGGAGTTGTATTTAAGCCAATACTCACTGCGCTCTTTTTCTTTTCCGCTTGTTTTAGTTTTGAGAAACTTCATGGCCTTATAGGCAACAGGGCTTTCGCAAAAAGCAATTCCATCTATGGCTCTGAACCTTTCCAGTTGATCTACATCTTTGTTTAAGGCTCTTTTCTTCAAGTCTTTAACAGCAGTAGTAGGGTGTAGTCGCCAGGCGACCATTGTCATTTTTTCATCCCATTCCGTAGAAGCTTTGACTGCATTGTAGATTTCAATTGTCTTATTATCTGATCCGTAGCCGAAAGCTTCTAAGTATTGACGGTCTTTGCCATCCCATCTTTTGATAACTTCAATCAGATTATCTTTAGATTGAGCTGCCGGGATATAGCGCATAGCTAAAGCAACTTCTCGTCTAATTGCCGCCGATTTGTCTTTCGCCATTTTGGCAGACATTTCAAGTAGCTTGTGATCGACAAAGCGCAGAGCCCTAAATGCAGTGAGTCGTTGACCTACATTTGTACTGCTGAGTAGTTTTTCGACAGTGCTAATGCCGCTTTCCCCTAGCTGAGCAAGGAGCCAAATAGCTCTAGCTTGGATATACTCATTTTTATCTTCCAGAAGTTTACTGACTTCTGGTACTGCAGCTTCACCTTTTTCTTTCAAACCGTAAAAGCCGATTGCACGGACATTAACTGCTGGGCTTTTGAGAACTTCTATAAGCCCAGCGATTGATTCAAAGTTATAATCTGGAACTTTAGGTTTAAAGCCTTTTGGGGCAATTCTATAAATCGTACCGTACATGTGTTTGTCAAAAGTCTGGTGTCCGCCAACTCTGGTGTCGAACCAGTCTGCTACATAGATAGCGCCATCAGGACCTATGCTGACATCTGAAGGACGGAAAAGGTTTTGCATGCTGCTACTTATATTTTTTTTACCGCCATTAAAGTCTCCACCCGCAAAGTTTTCAGGTGAAGTGGTTATGAAGTCTGTACGCTCCAGTTTGAAGCCGGCACCCTGAGCTTCAGGTCTATAGCCAAAGATGACATTTCTTGCTGGTTCACAAGACATCAGAAAGCCTTTTAGTTTGTCTTCCATAATGCCGTTTTCATAGTAGGCAATGCCAGTGGGTGAACCGCCACCATAGACATCTCCTGCTGGAGTCACACCAGGGTCGTCTTGACCCCATTCTGCAACAGCAGTTGTTTGCTGTCCAGTCATGTCAAAATTAAAGCGTCTTGATTTCTTCCAGTGTGAAAGGCCATTATTTTTAGCGTAGCCCATGTCTGCATATTCCATAAGAAAACTTGTCCTACAAGCCGGAGGGTCATCATTATCATTTTGGAAGACGTCACCTAGAGAAGTGATTGTTTGCTCATAAGAGTTACGGAGATTGTGGCCAATGACACGCATCCCAGTTCCATCCGGGTTTATGCGCAAGGCAACGCCACCAATATAGGAGAATCCGTCAGAACTTTTCTTGCCGCATTTGTCTTTCCCTCCACTATAGAAGCTGCCTGCGATTAGGTGAAACCCATCTTTACCTTTGGTATCCGGATTGCCGGCATTTCCCGTATTAAAGTAGTATTGGCCATTTGGCCCTACGGTTAAAGAGTGGAGGCTGTGATCGTGATCCTTGCCGCCAAATCCGGTTAGCAGGATTTCTTTTTTATCTGTCCCTTCATCGTATTTAGCATTTTCATTTACATCTGTATAAACAATCATGTGAGGAGGTTGCGGAATGATGATTTTATTGCCGATAACTGCAACTCCTAGAGGAGCAACAAGTTCTTCATCTTCTACAAAAGTCCAGTGTTTGTCTGCTTTACCATCTTTGTCGGTATCTTCCAGGACAACGATTCTGTCGGCTTTTGGAACCCATTTGTTTTTTTTGAAAAGTCTATACCGGCGTCCTTCAGCTACCCAGATTCTGCCTTTTGAATCGATATCCATATTAGTGGGATTGTAAAGCATAGGAGAAGTGGCCCAAGTGGTAACTTCAAGATTCTCCTGAGCCTTAATCAAATCCGTAGCAACAAGCTTGTTGTCATGCGGATCAGCTGCTTTAAGTGATGCAAGGCTTAAAAGAGTTGTGCAAATGATCTTGTATAGCTTCATTTTTTACCTTTCTTTTTTGGTTTCATATTTTCTTCCATCTCAGCTTGAGTAGGAGTTGTAGAGTCAATGCCGGATTCAGGGATTTCGAGACCAGCTGTCCAGGCAATTGTGTTTAATATGAGTTTGCGGAATTCATCATTTTGCCAATTCTTATGGTAGTGGCCGCCAGTAAAACCAAAGCCTCTGCCACCATCTTCTCTTTCGAGAGTCCAAAGCAGGGTTTCTTCTTGCCCTTCGGCATCGACTATATGCTTCAATGGGCCTCGCGGAAATGTAGTATCTCCAGACCGAGCAGTTTTGTCAGGTATGCCTCTTAGTACGGGCTTAACTTTGTCAGTCAAGCGAATGTTGAAATACCATTCATCTTTAACTTTGAAGTTAGCGACTCCTTTTGTACACGGGTGTTTTTTGTTTAGTATCGAATGGCAAATCCAGTGTGGGTTGACTGAAAATAGCCTTTCGTAATATCCACCTACCCAAGTTGTGAGCCAATTACCTTGATTTTTTTCGACCTCACAGGCATAGTGCATAAAACCTATGCCTTTGCCCTTTTTAGCGAGATTATCGAAAAAATGATACAGCTTCCTCGCTTTTAGAGGGTGCTTCTTAAAGCCATCAGAATAGATGATTATGGCATCCGCCTTTTCAAATACACTGTTAGACTCAGGCCAGCTTCTTTCTTCAACAACAGAAACTTTTAAAGGTAGATCAGATTCATTAAGTTTTTTAGCCAGTAAGTGACATCCTGCACGAAACTCATGATCACCATGCTTGTGGCTGTCTTTACCAGCAATAAGGACAATTTGTTTATCTGCTGAGTGTAGAAAGCTACATAGAAGAAATATTAATAAAAAGACTATTTTCATAAAGAACCCCCTTAAGCTAATATTAGCTTTTTATTCATTAATTCTTGGCAGAACTTAAGAGAATCCTGACAGAGTTGCAGTTTAGTTTCGAACATTGGACGCCAGACGTGTGCGATTTCAGAAAAACCCGGAATATCGTGAGCAAAGGCCTCGATTACAATCCAGTCATCATAATTCGAGTTTTCTACGGCTTGTTTATTTTCGTCCCATTTTACCTGACCGTCTCCGCAGACACCGCGGTGACTTTCACTGAAGTGTATATGATTGATTTTGCTGCTGTGTTTCTCGAAGGCTTTAAGAATGGATTTTTCTTCAATATTTGCGTGGTGTGTATCGTAAAGGATTCCTACATTTGGCTCATTTACCAGATCAAGATAGTTTGCGGTATCTTCAGTACAGTTGAGTAGGAATATTTCAAAACGGTTGAGGAATTCCAGGCTAAGTTGAATGTTAAACTGTTGAGCATATTGAGCAACTTCTTTGATAACTGAAGCTGAGCGTTTGCGGCTTTGTTCTATGGAATCTTCGATTTCAAAGTGACCATGGGCAGCAAAGTAAGGACCGACGAGGATTTTGGCCTTTAGAGCCGCAGACATCTCAATGACCCATTTTAGGGTAGTCAAAGCAGCTTTTTGTATCTCTGGGTCAGAACTGGCAGGATTGCTGTCAGCACCAAGGCAAGTCACTACAGTACATTCCAGTCCAGCATCACTGAGGGCTTGGCCCATTTTAAGGTAATGCTCTGCATCTCCTTCAAATACGGGGACTTCGACACCATCGAAACCAGCTTTTTTAAAATCTTTAAATAAGTGAAATTGCTCTTCAGTAATGTGAGTTCCCCACAAAAGCATATTCATACCGTACTTCATAATCTTCTCCAAATAGCTCTGTATTTTATTTGTATAAATGCGCCATCGCATGACGTATTGTTGAAAAATAATTTAACATGAAATGTAACAGTGTATTTATCTTGTTAATTTTATATTCCCCTAACTATCAGGGGTATATGTCAAGTTAATTAAGTTCTTTTTTAATATGACTTCTTGCGATAATATTTTTAATTTTGGTCTTTTTACGACTTTTTTGTTAATTTAGTGTTTTCTTTTTTTCGGTCTGATATATATTTTTGTACGAATACGCCATTGTCAGTATCGATAGTCACAGGTGAGTTTGTTTTTTTGAACTTATTTTTGCGTAGGGTGAGGAGAATTGTCGGATTTTAATTTGTGATGTTACGTCGGAGTTGTTGTGGATACGTTAGGTTTTAAGAGTCAGTTTTGGCAAGATGCTGTGGAAATGCCAATTTGTAAAATTTCTGATCAGATACCTGGATTGTATCTGTTTGCAAAAGATTTAGAAGGCCGTCATGTTTTAGGAAATAAAAGAACTTTGCAAAGGTGTGGCTGTGAAATAGAGGAAGAGTTAATCGGTAAGACTGATTATGAATTTTACCCACAAGAACTTTGTGCCAAGTATGCTGAAGACGATCGCTTAATTATCGAAAGTGGTCAGCCTATCCTTGAGTTGTCTGAACTCGCGTTGAATGAATGTGGGGTAGTTGATTGGTTTATCACAAACAAGTTTCCAATTTTAAATAAGGCAGGAGATATAGTTGGGACTATAGGCACAACGATAGAGTACAATAAAAGCCATGCTTCATATACGAATTATTCTGAAATTTATCCGGCAGTGAAGCACCTTAGAGATAACTTTACAAAAAACATACAGATTAAAGATCTGGCAGATAAAGTAAACTTATCAATCCGCCAGTTTCAGCGTAAGTTCAAAGATCGTTTTCATATGAGCATTCGCGAGTACATAATTAGGCTGAGAATTCATAAGGCTTGTGATATGCTGCGCAATACAGATTTGTCGATTGCAGATATAGCCTATGAAACCGGTTTTTACGATCAGAGTGCCTTTACTCGTCAGTTTAAGACTCATATCGAAGAATCTCCTTTAAAGTACCGTAAGAAACAGTCTTCTTAGTAAGGTAATGTCTAAAAATAATCCTGAAGAATTGTGGCTCAGTAATTGTTGTCGATTTCTATGTTATGTTCAGAGATATTCAGACCCTTTCCTTCTTCTTCAAAACTAACGCGTAGTGAATATAAGTCATCTAAGAATTTAAAGACTAGCCAGCTCGTTCCAAAACTCCACACAAAGTATGTAATAACTCCCAGACTTTGGATGAACAATAAATTCAGCCTGGAGGTTTCTAAAAACTTCGTTTTGACAAATAGGGCTACAGCTAGATACACTCCGATAGAAACTACAAGTAACCATTAAATAATAGCTTGAAATACAAAAAAATTCTGCTTAAAATGTTGTACTTCAATTCGTTACAACAGGAAAATAACAAACGGATGTTTTAATGAACGATACCCTTTCCCCCGAATGTTTCATTGAAGAGCTAAGACAAACAGCAGTAATTCTTAGCGGTCCGCATAAAATAGCGGGGCAAATCATCCTTCGTCCGGACTTTAAAAAGGTCGAGGAGTCAAGCTTTCTTTATAGCCCGTCATTTTTATGACAATTGTTATGGAGAACGAGGTTATCGCATGCTCTGTGAGAATAGTTC
>JAKVBD010000045.1 GCA_022446985.1 Lentisphaerales bacterium | reverse complement strand
CGAATTCGATCAAACAGGCCGGAAAATTCATCTTTAGTAAAATTCTAGCACGGACGGCGTAATAATGAAAAAGGATTTTCGGGAAAGTTTAGTTTTAACGTTTACTCAATTTATTGATTTAGAGTAAATTTATGTTTAGAAAGTAACCTGCCTTGATTAATTTCAAGGCTGATACGACCATCGCTGTGGAGAACGCAACAGTTACTGGCATTTTATACTAAAAACTTTGTTATTTCATTTAAACTGGCCAAGATTATTTATGAACCAATGCCTTTTTAGGTCTAAAAACTGGACTTTGAAAAATTGCTACAATGGTGTCGACAATACGGTAATCTTTGGCCGCCGAAAGTTCTAGCAGTCGATCGATTTCTGGGCTCATAGACAAGCCGGGGTCACTGCCATTGATATAAGTCAGCATTTTGATAATAAAGCAACGGACTATTTGTTCGTGGCGATCTGCTAAAAGTTTTTTAAAGCCAGTAATCTCTCGATAAGATTGACCATTGGAAAGTTTTGATGATGCATCGATCTCGGCCTTTTTTCTGACTTTATAATCCCGACCTTTTTTGATGGAGACAATTTCAGAATAATGCTCGCGCCAACGACCGGATGGATCGTAGTTTTCAAAAGCCCAGCCCCAAGGGTCGATTTTAGCGTGACAACTACGACAGTTGGCGTCAGAAGTGTGTTTTGCTAAGACCTCGCGTATACTTTTGGCATGACGTAAATCCGGCTCGGTAATCTCGACATCTGCCGGTGGTGGACTGGGGTGACTGCCGAGGATATTTTCTTTTAACCAAACGCCGCGATGAATAGGTGATGTCAGCAAAGGCTCAGCAGTCATCGTCAAGATAGCGCCCATTCCTAAAACTCCTCCTCGCCGGCCATTTTTAAAAGTGAAATGGCGCAGCTTATTGCCTTTCACACCGTGGATGCCATAAATATAAGCGAGGTCCTGATTGATAAAGGAATAGTCTGCCTCAATAAACTCGAGGATACTCAGGTTATTCTGCAAAACATGGCGAAAGAAAGCCTTCACTTCATTTTTCATATCGACGACTAAATCTTTTCGATGAAAATAATGATTATACTCTGGTTCCGGGAGCATAAAGCCAAGCTTATTTAGTTCAAACCAGGCATTTGGAAAGTTTTCGACAAAGGCAGAACTCTTGGTGTCTTTCAACAAGCGCTCTATTTGCCGCTGAATCTCCTTACCATCGTCGAGCTTGTTGCCCGCCGCCAGTTTCAGTAGAGTCTTATCTGGAGTTGAAGACAAGAGGGCATAACTCAATTTTGAAGCCAGGGGATAGTGACTGAGTTCTGTCTGATTTATGTAAATAAATGGTACCGATGAAAGAATCGCAACGATGCCTTCTTTGAGAGCTCCTTTAAGCCCAAGTTCTGGCACTAAACTTGTTGCGTAGGCGATAATTCTATCAACTTCCCCAGGCTGCAGCGGGCGGCGATAAGCTCTAGCGGCAAATTTGTTTAAAATGTCAGGAATATTAGTCGTCGATGGCTGGCTGCCAATTAAGTTCTTCTCGCGAAGAGGTGGCCATTCTTTATAAAAAGGGCCTTCTACCTTTATGCTGTGCACTCTGACTCTTGGCCCACGCCAATATTTCCAAATGGCATTCCCTTGACGATTTACCGGAGATTTGAAATCGCGTTTTCTTTTGCCATCTAGTAACTCAGGGTAACGCAACATCATCGTCGCATTGTGCTTGAAGTTACCATTTGCGACCATTTTTAAACCATCGCCTTCTAAAGCGAACTTTAAACTTGAACCAGCTGTAACCCATTGCTCCAACTCCAGATTTGTAGTCTTATCCGGAACATTTAGGGTATAGGTCTCAGTGCCAATTTTTATAGCTAATTGCAGGGGGTCTTCTTTTTGAAATCCGATGTCTTCATAAGAGTAAGGATAATCGCGATCCACCGCCTGTGCCTTTACAGAAATTTTGTAAAAGCCGGTCTTCTCAAATTCACTAAAATTTTTCACTTCCTCATAATTTCTAGGAAAAATTAAATCCACCCAGTTGCTGCGTTTTCCTTTGGGCTCTGTCGACCATGAAGCAGTCATGTCTTTACCTTTAAAAGCAAAGTTTTTGGCGCGAGGTTTGTCGCCATCCAAAATGACATTATCAAGTATTTTTCGCGCTGTCTCTATATAGGCATTTAGGTGATAAGAGCTCATCATCAAATCGCTGCCTAACTTGTTGAAGCCTTTATTAAATGACTCATCCAACAAAGAACTGCATGGCGAGTGCGTTCCAAGATTTTCTACAGCCAAGAGATCGCGCAGTGAGTTTTTATACTCGTCCAATGATAGTCTTCTCGCCGTTGATAACGGGTTAGCGGCTACAGAGTCTTGCAAGTAAGAGTTGATCTTAGTTTTAAACCAACTGACTAATTGACTTCGTTCATCTGAACTGAGCTCGCCTTCATCTTCCGGCGGCATTTCTTCTGTGACGAGTTGATCCATGACGTCATGCCAAAGTGCGACATTTTCAGAGGTGACAGTCTGGCCAAGGTCACTGAGATCAAATTTTCCCTTCGCCTTCTTTTCATTGTGGCATTCACGACAGTTAGTACTCAATAAATGAATTGGGCTATTCATACTTTTTACAGGAGCTTTATCTTTCTCTACATGGCTAAAATTGACGATCTTATCGGCAGGGACTAAGGGCCTCTTCTTCTGCATGGAACCATAAAAAATAGAGACGCCGGCGATTATTAAAAATAATATAATTGTAGATTTCATAAGAACTCCTAAATAGCCACAGTGCCGGTGCTTTTATTGAAGACCTCGCGATCAATACCGAACTTATGAAGGAAGCTCAAGTAGAGATTGCAAAGTGGTGTATTTGTCCCGTTTTTCTGCAGTAAGTCGACATGCCCGGCATGCTTTAAGCCACCACCACCGAGTAAAATCGGTAGATTGCGGTTACTGTGAGTTCCGCCATAGCCCATGGAACTGCCAAACATAACAATGGTATGATCCAGCATCGAACCATTGCTATGCGGCTCCGGAATAGCGTCGAGCTTTTTCATGAAGCGGTTTACTTGGCCTAACTGAAACTTATCTATAGTCTGCATACCTTCGACACCGCTCTGAACTTTACCGTTGTGAGTATAACTGTGATAATTACTTGTTAAGCCTAAATCGCGAGTTTTCATATCTGCAGAAAAGGCCACCGTCGCAATGCGGCTTGAATCACTTTGTAATGCTACAGCGAGCATATCAAAAAGCGTGTTGTACTCTTCTTGCATAGTCGCCTTTTTAAGATCGCCGGTAAACTTAGGTTTGCGTTGACTCTGCCACTTTTCCATAGAGTCTATCTCGCGATTTAATTCACTAACCGAAGTGAGATACTGGTCCATGCGGCTTTTATCTTCTCGGCCAATAGATTTGCTGAGATCTTTATACTGACCCTGAATGGCATCGAGCATCCTACGGTTGTGGCTCCAAGTTTTATTCTGGGCTACTTTTTCAGCCTTACTTGAGCTTACAAAGATCTTTTTATACAACTGATCAACTTTCAACATCGGTGCCGGTACCCCTGTTCTCGTCCAGCTTTCTTTGATGCCTTTCCCCATACCGATATTTAAGGTTGGAAAGCGAACTTCACTGCGTTGGTATTCGCCAATCAGTTGATCGATAGAGATATTTCCATCTGGATAGCGCCCAGCTTCCTGCGGTAAAATACCCGATAGAAAGGCAGCAGTGCGAAAGTGACCGCTTTCCATATTGTGATCGGTGTGCGAAAAAACTGTAAATCGATCGCGGATCCACTCGAACATTTTTAATTCAACAGAAGTCTCAAAATCCTTACCAAAAGTTTTTGGGAAAAAGCTTTCAGGGTGCATGCCATAAGGATTCCCGACAATGACTAAACGAAGGGGCGGTTTCTTGTCTTGTTTAGTATTGGCCTCGAGTAATGGCAAAGGCAATAACATTCCCATACCTTGTAAAAAAGATCGACGATTTAAGTTCAACATAATGGCCTCGGTCATAAATAAAGTTTCATATTTACTGACCTCATACGTCAAGGAAAAGGTTCCGCGCAACAGGGTTTTACTATTTTTATATGAAATGATACTTTTACAGATGGCAAACGGCTAAGGGTCCAGGCAGAGAGTGCCGATCTAAACACTTCTGTCACGATCGCTTTGATGACAACGTATGTATTTTTATTTATCCTAATTAAATGCTCTTAGATTAAATAAATTGGATATTAAATGAATTGGCAAACTCGACAAACTCTTTTACAACGAGCGAAAGATCCCAATGACGCCGAAGCTTGGGAGGAGTTCGTCAGTTACTACAAGCAATTCATTCATGTCATTTTACACCAGATGAATTTTCGCTCAGCGGATTTTGACGATGCCGTACAGGAAATCATGATTAAGATCTGGCAAAACCTACCACACTTCGAACTGGACCCCGAACGCGGCCAATTCCGCACTTGGCTTAGCCAAGTTATTCGCAACCGCTTGTTAGATTACATAAGAAAAGACAAGCGCTATAAGGCCCGCGTCGAAAAAGCCACCGAGAATTACACCGCTGAAGAAAATATATTACCACAAAATGAGCTCGATAAAATTGTTAGTAAAGAATGGGAAAGGCATATCACCTCTTGTGCTCTTAATAACCTTAAAACTCTTTTTTCAGGCTCTGCTATAAAGGCATTTGAACTTTCACTCCAAGGCAAAACCGCAAAAGAAATTGGTAAGGCCCTCAGTATCCAACAAAATTCTGTACGCACTTTAAAAAACCGCGTTCAAGTTCGCTTAGTCAAGGAAATTTCGCGACTGCGATCTGAGCTGGAATTTTAAATAGATGCTTGAAGATACCGCCCCCAACGAAGCGATGCTCGATAAATTAGCCGGACTTTACGACGTTAAAATTGAAGATCTGGAAGATGCTTCTGCTCACTCACTGCCTCTTTACTCTTCTCTGAAAGAACAAGGTAAGCGTTATAAGAATGAAGAACTCATTGCTCGTGGAGGCATGAAGGACATTTTAAAAGTTTTCGACGAAAAAACCGGCCGCCCTATAGCCATGGCCCGGCTCCTTGTAGATGCACCCGAAGAACTCTACGAACCTTTTTTGCGAGAAGCCCGACTAACGGCTCTTTTGGATCACCCCAACATTATTAGTATTTTTGATATTGGCCTCGATGAGTCACAAAGCCCCTACTTCACCATGGAACTCAAAACCGGTAAAGGCCTCGATAAAATGATTATCGATACTCACCAAAATACCGAGATCAGCCACTTGAATGAAAGCAATGGTCTACTTGAAGTTTTTATCAAGATTTGCGATGCCATCGCCTACGCTCATTCTCACGACATATTGCACCTTGATCTCAAACCGGAAAATATCCAGGTGGGTAAGTATGGTGAAGTTATCGTCTGTGACTGGGGGCTCGGGAAAGTCGTTGGTAAGAAAGAAGATGACATAGAGTTTGATCAGCTTTTGCTCAACCCTGATTTACTGAATAACATGACTTTGATCGGTGAGATAAAAGGGACGCCCGGTTTTATGGCGCCCGAACAAGTTCAGAAAGGCGGGGTTAAGACTCCACAAACAGACATCTATGCCCTCGGCTCCATACTTTGCCTTCTGCTGAGTGGACACACGGCTATTGAGGGGAATACCGAAACTATCCTGAATCGGACTGTCACAGGCGATTTAAGCATTCAATTACCGGCGGATTTGCCTTCGAGTTTAAACGCTGTCATCCGCAAAGCCATGAAACTTTTACCTGAAGAGCGTTATCAGTCCGTTGCAGCTTTGCGTCATGACGTTCATCGCTACCTCACCGGCTATGCAACCGAAGCGGAAAATGCTGGCAATCTCAAACAATTGTCCTTACTCTACAAGCGCAACAAAGTTCTTTGTTTATTAAGCTGTACTTTTTTGATTCTGGCGACTTTAGGGACGCTGCTTTTTATTAACAGCCTGAATAACAGTCGCATCCTTGCAGAAAATTCAAAACTCTTCGCAGAAAAGCAACAACGGCAGGCAGAAAGTAATCTACAGCTTTATCTCGACGAACAGCAAAGGCTCAGTTCGATGAATCAGCACCGTTCAAAAGAGCTTATGCGGGAAGGCCGCATTTATAGTAATAAGATATTTTTTGAGGATCCCTTTTACTTTCACGAAGCTGCTCTCGAGAATATTATTCGCGCTGTCCAGCTAACCCCGGTTAAGCTGGAGCTCTACTCTTTAAAAGGCAGTCTTTTATTCATGAAGCAAAATTTTAGGGGCGCCTTAAAAGTCTTTCAGAAAACATCTCATAAAAATGTCGACCTCTATGAAATTTGCCAGGAGCTTGACCCCTCTACATTAACCGCAGAAGGCTTACTGAGTATCGAGCAATTTATCTGGGTTATTAGCCGTTCGAAGAAATTTCGTGTCAATTATTTAGAACACATGATTGCCTATGATAAGCAAGTGCGCCAAGATCAGGTCGGCTATGAGAAAATCATCAAAGCGTTATTAAGTCTTGCCAATAAAAAACAGAATTTCGAGCTTAATTACGACCTCAAGAATAAATACGTTTCTATTAGTGGCCAGGGCCTACGTCGGCTCAATTCGCCTAATGACTGGGGCAGCAGCCATTGCCTGTTGCGCTTTCTCGAGTTTGAACGGCTAAATCTCCGCTACTCTGGTGTAACAGACCTCAATCAGCTCAAGGGTTTAAAACGTCTTAAAGAACTAGATATTCGCAATACATGGATCAAAGATCTTAGCCCTTTGAATGAAATTCCTACTCTCCACAAACTGGTTTTTCATGACAAGCAATTTTCCACTGACCAATTAGCGGTACTCAATAAAAGAGTTCAATTAAAGGTGAAATAATAAGGACGTGCTTTTGATTATTACTTGATCAAATGCAAGATGTACTCAATCGCTGCGTTTGGTTCATTGAAAAATTCAAAAGCTTGATCAATATTTATACGCTCTAGATTAGTCTTAACATCTACACCAATGATAGAGTAACTTGAGGATGCCCACAATTAAAAGTCAATAAAGTAATTTTTTCCTACTAACTGTAATAGAACGGATGGATTATCAGAAGCTTCATTTACTAATGTGAATTTTTTGAGATAAATGTCCTTGTTCAATTCATGGATCTCTGAAGGTAGTCAGTACCAGGTACAGCTAAAAGGTAATATCAGCCGTTAAATTGCCGATATTTTTCCGAAAATTGATTAAAGTTGAGTCAAATCAGAAGCCTGAAAGGGTGTAAATACTTTCGGGCTTGTTTTTTGTCTGAGATATGAACAAATATGCTAAAAATTAGCCGAATTTTTGCAGGCGGTAGCTTATTGGAGGTTTCAGGGAAAAGGAATCAGGTAGGCAGGTAAAGAGGTTACCCGGTATGCTGCAGCATCTCCCATCGTCGATACTTTTCACAGATGAATTCTTCAGAACCGATGATTTTGGATGTTTTCCAATCCTTTTTACTGAAAGTGATGACCTGCAGATCAAATTCTTGAAGTGCAGCATTTTCCTGTTCGATGAGTAGAGCAATTTCCTTTTTAGCTGCGTCACTTTCAGCGAGGTCCCACTTTTCATGTAGAATCGAAATCTTCATTTTTGAGTGCATATACTGCCGGAACTCTTCCAGCTTGACATCATCCCCAGCCAATTTCAAAATGTGCTTCATGAAACCTGGCCTGTAAGGGTGCCGTTCAGTCTGTGACCAACGCCCAAAAGTTGAGTGTTTATAGTCTGCTGGATCATGACAGATCTTGGCTCGAACCGGATTCATTTCGATGTATTGAAGGCAACTCCACAGATAAACATCTGACTGAATGAGTTGGCATTGAAAACGATCCTGCCAGAGAGCACCTTGCCTTTTATACGCCCTTGATTTATTAAACCATTTTGAAAACGTCATTTGCACTTCACGCATGAACTCACTGAAGTTGTTAGAGTGCTTAATCAAGTCTCGAATTCTGGAGTCCGTTTCATCGAGCTCTTTCTTAGAATTATGAAATCTTTTGTAAGCTTTAACTGCCAGGTGAATTATTCGCTTTTTTGGCAGGGCGCTTTTCTTTGAAGCAATCTGCTCCCTATTTGCGAAATAAGCCGACCCAGCGAGTAAGCGTATTGTGTCCAACACCTATTTGTTCACAGAGGTGTTGATAACTGTAACCTTCTTCTTCATGCAGCTTAACAAGCTTAAGCTTATAAGACGCTGGATACACTTTGCGCTCACTTTTTTTCTTTTGGTTACTCGTTGAGTTACTCCTAGTTTGTATTATTAGGAGTGTCACCCAAGTTTAATTCAGATCATTGACACCGGGGGTGGTTGATAGCGCAGTTAAGAGTCACAGGAAGTTTCATCCGAGGGGGTAGACTAGTCAAGTATCTAAAGTTGTGTTATTATGTATAATAAGATTAATATGGATTCATTTTTTTGGCTAAAGTTCTCAATATAATATTGGCATCATGCTTTTTAGTTACAGCGATTATAGCTAACACAGGCTATTATTGGTGTTACAGTCAAGAAACTACTCATGTTTTTGAAGCCTGCTGCAATGAGAATGAGATAGAAGAAAGTTGCTGCTCTTCAGCTGATGATACTTCACAGGAAGCTCTTCAAAATAAATGCTGTGATAAAATTGATATACACTCACTAGGTGACCAAAACTGTAATCCAAGAGCCCAGATTGTTGAATGCGATAATATTAATCTAAACTTTTTAATTTCACCATTTTTAATAAATCATACCCAATCCCCAAAAGTTTATTTACATAAATCTCCTCCGAAAAGTCCTCCATCTATCGCAGGTCAAAATACTTACAAAATAAACTGCTCCTTTATTTGTTAGATTATATTTCATCATGATCGGCTGATTCTTTTATTTCACCTGATTTATCATGAAATCATGATGTTTCTTATCTGGATCATTAAAAATTTCAATTAAAGACCAATTTAACAAAACTGAGATTAGTCATGAAGTATTTAATTTTTATCTTTTTATTTTTTGGATGTACAACTGTTAAGCAAAAAGAAATCCGTAAAGACGCCATTGTAGAGACGAAAGGCATGAGTTGCCCAATGTGTGCTAATAATATTGACCGTGTTCTCAAAAAAAATCCAAACATTGATCAAGTTCATATTAACCTGAAAAAGGGTTTTGTTATCGTTCAGTTTAAATCAGGACAAAAACCCCCGCTTTCAGAGTTGATTCAAGCTGTTGAGGATTCTGGATTCACAGTAGAAAACGCGGAATATTCTCAATGAGACTGTTATTTGCACTTTTATTCATTCTTTCCGTTCATATTTCAGCACAAGAATTAACAAGTGGAGTTAGTGGTACTGGCCTTGGCCGCGGGGTTTCTTCATTACGAATTCTTAGTTCATTCAAAAGCTTTGAACAAAATGGAGATGAATATTTACATTACCATCAACAACAAACTTTTGCTTATGGTGTAAATTCTCGTCTGACTCTTTTGGGAGGCTTTCCACTTCATATAGCATCTGGATCAAGAGATTATGATGGTAAACTTAGATTAGGTGGCCCTACGTTAATGGCTAAACTTCGTGTTTTTCAGCTAGATAAAGATTCAATAAGCACATTTAGAATCTCCTTACTTATGGGAGTTGAGTTACCTGGAGTCGATAATGAAATTTCATCAGATAGTATTGACCCCATTCTAGGGTTTGGGGCTACTTCTATCCAAGGCAGGAATGGAATTAATTTTTCCTCTAAATTGAAGTTCAATACAGGTGATACTCCTTATTACGAATTTAATGATGATGAATATCTTGAGACAGTATTTGGTTATTCCTGGCGATTAACACCTAGAGAGTGGGAAGATTATACATATGCTAGTACTTATTTATTTACTGAATTTATTCATAGCTATGATTTTAGTTCTGAGCAAAGTCTAATCGTAAGTCCTGGTTATTTGATAGAAGCGCGTGATTATGCAATTGAAATTGCTGTAGAATTTCCATTATTTGATTATGGTTCAAGACATAGCAGACTTGAATTTGGATTAAAACTTGGATTCAGATATCTATTTTGATTAAAGCTCTAATGCTAGGCGCTAGCCTAGCCTCAAGGCTTTTCAGAAAAAGAAAAAAGCAAAGCAATAAAAATAAGATTAGTAGCTTCGGGTAGTCGGTACGGGTAGTCAGTAATAATGACTTCCATCTTAAGAATATGGCATTAATAGATATCCGCAAAAATGCGGCGTATTCGACTTTTTCACCGGTCTATGATTCACTTAACTGTGAAGCCATTTTCAAAGACGCCGGTGCCTGTGTCAATGAAATGGCACTGTCATTTTTTGAAGATGATTATGATACAGATACTTATCTAAATGATGGTCATTCATCTTCAGAGACATTCATTGAACTATACAAGCGACTTGGTATGACTGAGAAGATGTTCCTCAAGCATATGAAGAGTATTGCAACTAAGCACGAAATCGTTCTGGCAATGGTTGAAAATTCACTTTTACCAGAAAAAGAAACAGGTCATTATTTGGAAGTTATTGAGGATAGATACAGGAAATTGAAAAAATAGATAATTTAGAGGGTCATGATCCGACTGCATTTATGAAAAAAGCTCACAGATTCACAAGAAAAGGTGCAGTTGATTATGTATAAAGGCCGAAGTCAACATGTGATGATAATTAACTGACCAGTGCTTTCGCTCTGGCTTATTTTGCCCTGATTTATAATAGTACTACACATTTCTTATTAGCTAGTTTTTGGGTGAGTAAAGGAAATTATCACGTTTACCAGTGCCTTTTTGAGTTTCACTTCATCAAGGACAAAATGTCTTTTATCAGTACAGCCAGGTTATCTTGCACCGGATCAATTCAAAGTTATCTAATCAGCATGTGTCTAATATTCCTGGGTTAGTCCAAGTTTCAACTACTCGAATATCGAGGACGAGTCAGAGAACGATTTTTTTATAATGACGCAAGCTATTTCTTTAATAGCTTCAACAATTCAATAACAGTTTTACTGTCTTCGGCAGCTTTTACTTTAGTATTTTTGTAAACAACTTTACCTTCTTTATCGATAACAAATGTCCAACGCGACATGCTGAAAGAACGGAAAAAGTCGAGACTTTGCCCATCTATATCTCTAGAGATTTTACCGCCTTTTCTGGAAGGCACTCCGAAGCGCTCAGCTATTAGCCCATTTACATCTGAAAGTAACGGGAAGTTTAATTGATGCATCTTTTTAAAAGCAGCCAGATTAACAACTGAATCCCCACTGACGCCAACGACTTGCGCACCAACTTCAGCCAGGGCCTTTTCATTATCGCGATAAGCACAGGCCTGCTTGGTGCAACCACCAGTCATGGCTGCCGGGTAGAAGTAAATGATGAGAAAATCTTTGTTAAAGCTTTCGGTAGATGTCCACAGTAGCCCTTTGTCATCATTCGCATTAAACCCCGCCACTTTCTCACCCTTTTTGACTTCCGCAACCATACTGAAAGCCATTAGCAAAACCATGGTAAATAGACGCAACTTCATAACTGTTCCTCATAAATAATTTTTGTAGCTGGCTGCTATGAAACCAATAACTGGAAAAAGCTGCAGGAAGTAACTGATTTGTTCAAAATCTTAAATTTAATTTTGCTCCCTGCCCTAATCTTCTCACAACTCAGCGAATATAAAAAATAATTTCAATGTTGTGTCAAATAATCGCCACCCACCGGAATTAATAGTCAAGTAAACCCGTTCGGTCAGCTAAAAACCTGTGCAGAGAACCTTAGCTGACTGAAAGGCAATGTTGTGTATAATTGTTGTGCTACTTAAGGATCTATTATGAATAGAAGAACCCTTTTAAAGAATTCTCTGCCGCTTATCGCTGCAGGGGCTTCTCATAATCTTGCGGCAGCTCCGCCCAGGTTTTCCCGTACTCCCTTAAAGAAAAATGTCGTCCTCGTGACAGTCGACCTTGGCCTCTTCGAAGAAAACTTTCACAAAGGCAAAAATGAATGCGCCTATTTCAGGCAGTACTTTAAAGACTTCGTTGATGACGTCACCTACTTCAATCAATTGTCACAACCAGGAATAGGCGGTGGTCATGAAGTCGAGCACGCAACCTTTACCACTCTACAGTTTAAGCATCGCGACAAGTACCCAAACCGTCCATTCATAAGTCTGGATCAGCATCTGGCCGAGTATTCCAGACAGGAAACCAGACATAAATTTATCTACCACAAAGTCACTGGTGGCGGACGCAACGTTTCCTTCAACAGCCTGGCTCAACCTGCTCCTTCCTTCAACGGCCTGGAAAAACTTCACAGCGACCTGTTTGGCTACACCGACATGGGCAAAGTAAAGCAAAACATCTCTAAACAGCGCTTCATTTTGAAAGAGCTATACAACAACACCAAAAGACGCTGGCGCGGGACTCAAGAAGAAAAAGACATGGTCGCCTCAATCGATTATAAAATTAATGACCTCGATGAAATGGTGAAGTGGCTTAAAGTCCGCAAACCTAAAATGACGCCAAAGTTTAAAATCAACGAAATTGAAAAAAGCCCTCTTCTCAATGCCCATGAAAACTTCAACACCATCTTCCACGCTTTAGAAAAAGAGCAGACAAAAATCGCTCTCGTTCAGTTTGGTGGTGGCATGACCAAAGGTGTTCCGGGAATTTCTCACGGGTACCACACCCTTAGTCATCACGCTTATTATTCAGAGCGTGTTGAAGAACTACAGACCATTGATGGTCACGTCCTTAAAAGCTTCGCAGGCTTCCTGCAGCAACTGAAAGATTCCGAACTTTTAAAAGACACCGTTGTTCTCTTCACTAGTGGTATGGCAGATGCCAACCGTCACTCCAGCCGTGACGTTCCGGCCTTCCTTTTTGGTGGTGGTTTTAAACACCAAAAATGTGTCGAGTGTAAAGATGATTCCGGGAATCAGGCCATAACAACAGCCCAGCTTTACTCAACTATTCTCAAGCACGTCGGCTTTAACGACCCAAGCTTTTCTGGCAACAAACAAATCATTAAAGAATTACTGTAAGGGTCTATCATGAGTCAAAAAATTATTTGTTACAAGTGTGAGGCCAAGCAGGAAATCTCAGATGACACTAAGCCTCTTTCAAAAGTCAATTGCGAAAAATGCCAAGCTGAGATCACCGTGCCTTATATCATCGGTGACATGATCATAGAGTCACAAATTGCGGAAAATAAACACTACACCACCTATAAAGCTTATCAGCAAAGTACCGGTGACAACCTCATCGTTCGCATAGCAGAAAGTGACCATCCAGTCGAGGTAAAGCATAAAGCGATTGAACAGCTGAACCTTATAAATGCCAATGAGGGGAACGAACTTCTCATCACTGAATTGGAAGAAAAAATTCTTTTTGTCCGCCCTGACTATGCGCAGTCTCTTACGGCGTATTTTAGTGAGAAGAGACCTACTGCAGAAAATGCTTACCGCACAGTGGTATCTCTGACAGAACAGTTAAAAGAACTTGCCGATCAAGAGCTCTACCTAAAAGATTTAAAGCTCGATAACTTATTTATCGATTCATCCGGAAAGTTGCTTCTTACAGACCTTTCCATCGACTGGGCCTTTGATCATCCCGCAGCGACTTATAAAGCCGATATTAAAAATGCAATGTCTGCCTATAAAGCTGTTGTTTATGAAATCTTTTGCGGTGCATCATTTACACCAGAAACGAAACAGGCCACTCTTAAGCTTCGCGATAAAACGCCTCAGGATTTACATGATTTTGTCAACAAAATCATCCAGGTTCATCCGGTCATTCAAAATTTTGATGACGCTTTAAATGTTTTAAAAAGAGTCGATTTAAATAAGTGCCAGGGTGATAAAAAAGAAGAAACTCCAGTCTCTTCACCAAAGGCCGAAAAGAAAAAATCTTCTTCCGGCAGTCTACAAAAGAAAAAGGCCGTTCAAGCGACAAAACTGAAATCCAAAAATATATTGAAGAAGAATCGTCGTAAAAGCTCAGTCAGCATTCCTGCTATTTTGACACTTCTTATCCTCGCTGGTGCAGCTTACTACCTCATCCAGGATGGTACGATTTTCAGGTTAAATGACAAAGCAAAGGTCGTCAAAAAAGCACCTGAAGCCAAAAAGAAAAAAGTTATCAAGAAGAAAAAAGAACCGGTTAAAGTGGTCGAAGTTAGAGAGATCAAACCTCTGCCAAAAGCTGAAGAAATTGTCGATATGAAAGGACAGATCTCCCTGCATTCCTTCAAAGACATCATGGAAAGCAAGTGCATCAGTTGTCATGGCGCCGAAGGCAAGGACGTCGAAGGCAAATTCGACCTGGTTAAACTCATGGCTTCAAAAGGCGTTCACAACAAGCACTGGGCGGCAGTCTACAAACAAGTCGAAAGTGGCGAGATGCCTCCTGAGGAAGAAACTCCACTGACTGAGGACGAGAAACTGGTTGTCCTCTCAGAACTGCGTCAGATGACTTCCCAAACTGCGGTAAATCGCGCCACTAGAGCTCTGACTCCAGATGAAATTAAAAATACATTGGTCGACATATTCCAAATCGATCAGGACACCTACAATCCGTTTACACCGCTCTATGCCAACTACGCGCAAGATGACTTCTACTCAACTCAGAAAAGTGTCATCACACCATACTATCTGGATGATCTTTATGAGACTCTTCACAATGCTCTCGAGAGCTATGTTGCCCTCAAACCGATTACAGAACCAATGAACCAGAGTGCCTCTTTTCCAAATAGAATTCACCTGCAGGAAAAGCATGGCTCAAACTCTGATTTAAGGTGGGGTAGAAGAGACATCGACTTTGTCCAAACTACATTCAAAAACCTGGATCCACCTGACACCAAGAAAAAGGTTCGCAACCGCGACATCGTCGGCCCCGACAGCGCCATCGACAAAGATCTCGCCAAGCTCTACCTGCCTCCTGGTACTTATAAACTGAGTTTTGATGCCCAGACGATTAATCTGAATCGCACTGTAAATGAAAAGAAATACGGCAAACCAATTGCTGACGTTTACAAACGAATTGCCGAGAAGTATGACTATTCACTGCCGGTGGAGTTCTTCATTCATCCTCCAGGACAAAATGATCCTCATGCTCGACGCAAGTACATTACCACTGTAAATATCGACAGCGAAGCCATGAGCCGTTACACCGTCAAATTCACTCTTGATAGACGAAATGGCATAGCTTATCGCTTCCCACTTGGAGAAATTCCTGGTGACAGCCGCATGGCCAGCATGATCGCCAATCACCGCGTTAAAGGACGCCCGGTTGAACGCAAGGATATCGAAGAAATGTGCAAAAAATTTCTGCGAGTCCCCAATTATGAATTTGCTCAGGTGCGTTTCAAAAACGTTAAAATTGAAGGACCATTCGACGTTAAAGTCAGCCCTTACTCTGTAGCCGATGCCGAGCGCCTGAATAACATAACGATTCGCAAAAAATTCCGAACCCTACACAACGAAAATCTGATCCAAATGAATATGTCTTATGACTACATATTCGATAAATTCAGACAACGCCAAATAGAGCGTGAAGAATCCTACCGCAACTCACTCGTAGCGTTCTTCCTATCCACAGAATTTTTGACTCTTAACTACGACACTAAAGACAAGAGAAAGCATGCCCGCATGCTTTCTTATGTTTTCCATAAGTCAACGCCTTCTCAAGAGTTGAATGAGCAGTTCCAAAAAGCTCTGAAAGTCAGAGGAGTCAGCGAGTTCACCGACTGGTTGGTTGCTCATCCAAACTTTAACCGCTATATGGAAAGCTTTACAAAGCAGTGGCTACACCTATACAACGTGCACAATGCCATGCCCGACCAAAAGAAATTCCGTCAGTTTTATGATGACAACCTTATGGATTCATACACAGAAGAAGCCAAACAATTTTTGCTTTACCTCTTCCGTGAAAACCGTCCCGTAAAAGAACTTGTGTCGGCTGATTACTCAATCATTAATAATGACCTCATTTCATTTTATGAACATGGTAAAAGCCATGAAGAAGATGGTTTCAAAAAGTATACATTCTCAGACAAAAGTCGTGGTGGCATTTTGGCCTCCGGGGCTTTCTTGACCGCTACGGGAAATGGTGTGGAACAACTCCCTATTAAGAGAGCCGAATGGATTCTAAGCAATCTGCTCGACTCTCACTTACCGCCGCCGCCAGATGACATAAATCTTGAGAACTTCCAACAGGACCTGAACGCTCCACTTCACAAGCGTTTAGCAGCTCACAGTGAAAATGCCGCATGTTACAGTTGTCACAAGAAAATTGACCCACTGGCGATCATGATGAATAGTTTCAACACCATCGGTGGTCTGGACTACAATGGTGGTTCCGGCAAAGTGAAACTGAACGATAAGATTCTGCGCAACTTCACAGAGTTCAAAGACTATGTCGGCTCTCAGGACGAAGCTATCGCCCGTTCTTTCACCAAAAGCATTTTACGTTACTCACTGGGCCGTGACCTTTATGTTCAAGATGCCGATAAACTGGATAAAATCATCGAGGAAAATCGCTCTGAAAACTTCCCGGTAAAGAACCTTATGAAGTCGATTGTTAAGTACTATTTTTTCTAATTTTGGAAGAATTTCAAAAATACTGTCAACTTTCGCCCAACAGCGGAGATTAATCAGGTAATTAATTCTCATAACACACACACTAAAAAACGCAAGTCGTCCACCAACGGCTTGCGTTTTTTATTTCCCTAAAAGTGTCAACTCTGCCTAATTGCCACTATATTAACTATAGTGTTAAGTATGATGTATGTTGGATGAAAATGAAAAATAGCAAGTTTACACTTATCGAACTTTTAGTGGTCATCGCCATTATTGGTATTCTAATGACCATCCTTATGCCTTCCTTGCAGAAGTCCCGCGAGAAATCTGAACAGGCAGTCTGCCTAAGCAACCAAAAGCAAATTGGTATTGCGACTTATAGTTTCTCTGGAGAAAACAAAAACAAGCTGCCTTCGCTCCGCAAAAATGATCAAGCATCTGCCGTCAAGTCTGCCTGGAAGTCACAGATGTCGCCGTACATTATGGATCAGTACTATGCTCCAAGCGACAAAGAACTCACCAAAGGTCCCTTTCGCTGTCCGACATCGACCAGAACACTGTCTGAGATCTATAATCCGCTGATTCGTCAGGCTGGTGGTATCGCCTACAATGGTTATGGATTGAGGAAAGAATACGCCAACGGTCTGGGGGGTTCTACTGGGCCTGAAAATGCCGCTTACCTGGCTACTGTGCTCGACCCAAATGAAACATTCCTAACGACTGACTCTATGGATATCTACAGTATAAAAGGCGATCTGCTCATAGTTTATCTACCAAATTACAATCAGCAAAAATCACCTACTCGACATAATGATGGCGGTATCGCCGGATTTGTCGACGGTCATGCAGAGTACATGACATTTTCCAAAATGGAGGCCGGCCAAAATGGCGACCGCGACTTCTACCTTAAAAGAGACAAAGACAAAACCTGGGGCTCTAACTGAATTGTTCAAAATCTTTCAGAAACTGTCACATAATTTTCATATGCTTAGTCTATATATTTAGCCAATCAATAACTAAGAGAAGTGCGTGATGATTAGAATTGTGTGTTTGGTCCTTTTGTGGACTGTTTCTGTATCTGCCGAATTGTCGGTTTCCTCTGTCTTTCAGGACTCAATGGTCCTTCAACGTGAGATGCCCATTCCTGTCTGGGGAAAAGCTCTTCCTAAAAAGAAAGTTACAGTCGATCTCAACGGCCAAAAGTTTCAGTGCTTGGCAAATAGCAATGGTAAATGGCAAGTCAGACTCACCGCTCAAGAAGCCGGTGGCCCTTATGAACTCAAAGTTACCAGTGAAGGTAAAAGTCTAAGCCTTAAGGATGTTCTCATCGGTGAAGTCTGGATTTGCTCAGGTCAGTCTAACATGGATATGGGACATAGTAGAATTGAAAACTACAAACCACTCATTGCCGAATCTCAAGATCTGCCGATCCGTTCTCTGATGGTTGAAAAATTTGTTGCTTTCGACAAGCAGGATTCTTTCAATGGCCAATGGGTAAAATCTACCTGCAGCAGTGCCGTAGGAGCCTCATTTGCTTACCATCTTCAAAAAGCTCTAAATGTCCCGGTTGGTATTATCCAAACCTCATGGGGAAGCTCCTCTGTAGAAGGCTGGATGCCAATCGAGCTTACCGAAAAGTTACCTCACTTTAAAAAAGAAATGGTTAATTTTGCGAAGAATGACAAAGCAAAAGTCGAGAAGCTATTAGTGAATTGCCGCAAAGAAAATGGTTCAACCAACTGGGAAAGAAAAGATAATATCTTCTTGAGAACCAGACCTAACATCCTCTACAATGCCATGATGCACCCACTGGTTCCTTTCGCCTGTCGCGGAATTGCTTGGTACCAGGGAGAAGCAAACAGTAAAAGCCTCGAAGCTATGTTGCAGTATAAAGAGTCGCTTCCGGCTTGGGTTAAAGAACTTCGCAAAGTATGGAATCGTGAAGACCTCTACTTTATGCCGGTCATGCTACCGGCCTTTGGCAAAATGATCCACAAAGGTGGCCAATCCATGGATATCGCCCATCCAGGTGCCAGATCATGGGCCTGGATGCGCGAATCCCAGTTAGGCATTTTAAATCTGCCAAATACCGGCGTTGCAACAACCATTGATTTAGGGGATGTAAAAAACATTCACCCAAGAGACAAAAAAGACATCGGTCGCCGCCTAACACATCTTGCACTCTACAACATTCACAAGCAGGCTGTTCTGCCACAAGGCCCCACTTTTAAGAAAGCCGAATTCTCCAAAAGCTCTGCTATCATTCATTTCGATCACGCTGAAGGTATGAAAACAAATGATAGCAATGCCATTAAAGGATTTTGGATTGCCGGGGAAGATAAAGTATGGCACAACGCTACTGCCGAAATCAAAGGGAATTCTATTGCTCTAAACTCCCCAAAAGTGACTACACCAGTTGCTGTGCGCTACGCCTTTGCGGGTTTCCCTGAAGTAAACCTGATCAATAAAGATAACCTTCCGGCAATGCCTTTTAGAACCGATATCTGGGCTCCTTAAATTAAGAACGGGAACGAGGCAACAAGAGAGTGCCTGCATAAATGCAGTTGCTCTCAAATCTATTTATGTGGCTCTACTAGTGAAAATGGTGATGATGATTTGGATCATCGCTCATTTCATCACAGATAAAGGAGCCAACTACTAATCCAAAAATGATAAGACCGGCAACTAACGCCGTAAATATTACAGCACCCATATTACTCTCCATAGTTCTCATGTGTCTACAGTTAATATAGTACCTGTGAAAAGCAGAAACCAATTTTTAGACTTTCGTAATTCCCTCTCTTTCATTTAGCACATTTCCCTCCTCGACTCCGCGTGGTAAATTTTCAGCGACATACAACATTTCCTGGCTTCCACTCACACTAAGAATACAAAAAAACAGGCCCCGAAAGGCCTGTCTCTCCCTTATGCTATATACTCACTTGAAATAACGTTTATGTCGTATGGAGTTATGCCTTTATCTAAAGAGAACACTGTTTCAGCAGCCTCTTTAGTTTCGACTAACTCACCACGAGCCTGAGCATGCATTTCAAACAATTTATAAAGCGTCACTTTATTATTTGCCTGCACGATAGACCGCAAAGTCTGCTCAATGCTCGCCGCATTTGACTCGACGTTATTTCCACCCCAATGAACTGAACGCATAGTACTCAAATCGCAGTAGATCATTTTTCTTTCCTTAAGGTCAAATACCGCTGGAATCACATTCCGGGTAGATGCCATTAAATCGATCTTCTGCTGCACTGATGCAGGTTCATAAATTTCATTGCTCTGTGGCTTTTCACGCAACATCCAACCAACGTGACATTTTTCGTGCTCTGCAAAAGTCGGACCTGAATAAACCAGAACGTTCATCGCCACATAACGAGCGCCGTATTCATAAGCCTCTTTCAAGCTTATATCGATAAATTCCGAAGCACCGTTTCGAGCCGAAGTTATATCACCGCTATGGCACGCTTGATAAGCTGCAGACTTCAAGTTTGTGTACGAGATGTACTCGATTAGATTAAAATCTTCATCGTGCAAAGTCGCACTCAAGTCGATGTCCTTACCAACCCAGTAAATGAAGAAGCGAAGAGTATTCTTTTCATCACTCCCTAAAGGTAGACGAGTTCCGCGAGCCACTGAGAATAAGCCTTCAGATGCCGAACGCTGTTGCGATGGAATTGGGCAGTACATCAACTCTGGTTCAATCCACACTTTCCCCAAGTCCTCCTGCTTAGCAAAGCGACCAACCAGAACACTCTCAATACCATTGCAAATACTTGCCACATACTTAAAATCTAAAGCCGCAAAATCAGTCTTGATCAACTTCGCGCGCTGCACGTTTCCTTTCGGGAAAATGACCTTCTGATTCACCGCCTGAACACGAGTATAGAAGTGTCCTAAAACCTGCAACAAAACTTTTGTCGAAACATCGCCGGCAACTTTTAAAAATGCCTCTGTAATCACATCTCCATGTACCGGAAATTCGCGATACAGGTGATCTAGACGACGAGCGAACTCACCAGCACGCTGCGACAACAATTTCAACAAAACCTGCAGGTCTCTGTTCTCTAATTCGTACTGAACTTTGCCATTGAAGGTATAGACCTTTTCGTTGTTGCGGAACTTTCTTGCCAAGGCATAAACCTTGTCCGAGTAATCACCGACATGCAGTGAATGAAAAGCCCGAATCCACTTATTTTTATGGCGGTAAACATCCTCTTCGGAAGCTACTTTTTCGATCAACTTCACTAATAAGCGGCGATACTTTCTCGACAATGTTTTGAACTTGGTATTTTCCGCAAGCGAAACATCACCTCCAGATAAGTAAGTCAACAAGCGCAAGATATCTGTTGCAGTCTTAATAAATGCAGAAATGTCTTTTTCATTCTGCATAAATAAACCGGCAACAACGCACATGTTCTCCTTAAAAGGAATCTCATCCGGATAAGTCAAATCTGTTTCATTCTGGATGAACCATTCTATATATGATTTATCATCAGCTGATAGAGACTCATTCGATGTCAACAAATGCGTAAAAAGACTTTGGTACTGATCTTCAGTGACCAAATCCAACATGATCACTTTGTTTGTCTCCAAACCAAGCTCGCGTTTCACTTCATCGTACATCGGCATCCACTGGCCGAGTGACCAATAATGCGTTAGGGCGTTTACAAACAACTCAACTCTTGAAGCCTTCATCACCTGTGCTGGGAAATTTGGATACATGACTATGTAGTTAACTCCAGAACCTTTTAGTTCTTGAAGGACTGGCATCACTTCATGGTACAGCTCTTTAATTTCCTGATTCGAAAGTGACTTCACAGCTCTGTAAAGATCTTCTGTCATGCTGTAGCCATAATTCATCATCGCTGCCATAAATGTTGAAGCGGCTGCTTCGTTTTCATAAGCTGACGCTTTTACGACGATACCAGATATTTTTTTGATAGTGATTTTTGCTTTCATAGTCTTCTCCCAATTTAAAGTTTGAGGAAAGTGAAACAGCTCAAATCAACCATATGATAATCCCGAATCGAACGGGTACAGAAGGAAGCTGTTTCATAGCCTCGATTTTATGAGGAAAGCGAAATGACTGATTCGGATTAAAAGTCCGATGCTGTTTAAGCACCTTAGAAGGAAGTCATTTCATGGCCTCAATGTTTTTTAAGGGTAGAGAAGTAACTCACATGTCGGAATTTCAATCCGATGCTTAGTAAGCACCTTAGAAGGAAGTTACTTCATAGCCTTAAACTCTTTAAATCATCTTTCCTTTCTTTATTTTCAGTTCTGCCACTGTTAAAGAAAGTTAAAAACCAGATCAAATTAGAAAGTCATAAGACATTAACAATAAATGGATTAAAAATTTAAATTATTTTTGAACTTTTTTTCACGAAGACATGTATTAATAGAATATATAAATTTATATAACACTTTATAATATTTTACATCACTTTGAATAACCCAAAAAGAAGAAAGGCTTTTTCGCGCCTTTGGTGAATTTCGTGGACAATTACCCCATTCTTGAATATACTCAATTCTTAATCATTTAAGGGCAAAAAATGAATTATCAAAATGAGCTTTATTGCAAGCAAGAATGTTATGAGATCCAAGGTGCAATCTTTGATGTTTATAAAGAAATGGGGGGCTGGTTTCTTAGAAGCTGTTTATCAAGAGTGCTTAGAAAAAGAATTGCTAGGAAGGCAAATACCTTTTGTTTCACAGCAAGAATTCAAACTTACGTACAAAGGTGAAATTCTTCAACAAACTTTTAGACCTGACCTTATTTGTTATGGAGAAATAATCGTTGAACTTAAAGCCTTAAGCCAGACTTGTGGCGAACATGAATCTCAAGTTTTGAATTACTTAAAAGCCACAGACAAAAAACTTGGACTCCTCGTAAACTTTGGAGCTCACCCAAAAGCTACAGTACAAAGATTAGTTCTGTAAGTTGTAAGAGGTCCACTAAAAACTCGTAAAGCACCAAAAATTGGGACGAGCTAGGGTTTTAAAAAGGACGCTGAAGAAAGAAGCTCACTAAGAATATTAAACCATTTTAGTGCCTTTGGTGAATTTCGTGGACAAATAAAAATCTTCCCTTTAGGGTATTTCATAGACGAATAATAATCGACTCTTTCCTTTGGTGCTTTTTGTGTCTTTCGTGGACGAATAAAAATCACCCCTTATTATAGTTCAGGAAAGTAAACTCAAGCCTGGACTGACATGTCGATCAACTTATTTATTCCTGCCGCTGGTTTAGGTACCAGGCTGCGCCCGTTAACCGAAAATACTCCAAAACCCCTTCTACCAATTTGTGGTGTGCCTCTTATGCAACGCATTATTGAGCAAATCAGTCAGCAACTTCAAGTTGATCAAATTGGTATAAATACCCATTACCTTCCAGAGACTGTCAATAATTGGGCTGAGTCAGTTATCTTTAAAAATAAGATTCAACTATTTCACGAAGAAGAAATTCTCGGTACTGGGGGAGCATTAAAGAATGCCGCTGGTCTACTTTCTCAAAAGACTTTCATTTTGGCGAATGGCGATGTCCTTATGGATCTCGACTGGCAGGGACTTATCGACTTCCACCGTCAATCGGGAAATCTGGTGACACTTGCTGTTCAGGACAGGAAACATGAAAGGCGCGTTGGAGCCTCAAAAGACAATAAGCTTATTTGTATCGATAAAACCTGCTCCGATCCACGTGTCGATCAGTGGCTTGGATATGCCTGTGCAGCAGTCTATGAACCTGAATTTCTCGACTGGCTTCCAGAAGGCGAATCACACGTCGTACCTTTCTGGGTCGATGCTGCCGAGAAGACCGGTAAGGTTGGCGTATACGATATTGGTGCAGATAATTACTGGCTAGATTTGGGAACACCTGAAAGTTTTGCCCAGGCATCAATCGATGCCCTGAATGGCGCCGCTCGCTTCTATCGCGAGCCCCTAAGAATCCCTTATGACTGCCAACTGAACAATACAGTAATTATTGAATCCAATACAAATATTAGTGCTCAAACTGAGCTGAATAATGTTATTATCCTGCCAAATTCAGAAATTCCATCAGGTTCAAAATTAACTAACTGTATCGTCGGACCGGGATTTATTAAAGAGATCGAATGGCCAGAAGGAGCAGCCTCAAAAAAGTCTTTAAATAAGATTGGCAATGGTGGATCAGATAGAATCTACACGCGCGAAAATGACCGTGTTATTTTACACTATTCTGCCTTTGAAGAAAACATTCCCAGACAGATAGAGTTAACCAATGCCTTCGTCAATAATGGCGTCAGTGTTCCAAAGGTTTTTGATCACAAACCATTACTTAGAACAGTTACTCTTGAAGATCTGGGAGACACGACTTTCCGCCTCTGGCGTGAATCTGCCACTATCACAGAAGAACAGGAATTCATTGCGAAAATTTTAAACGAACTCGAAAAGTTCCAATCTACCGATCCTGCACTTTGCCCGATGATCAAAGATAAAAACTTTAATCTGGATGTCCTGCTTTGGGAGACTTCTTACTTCCTGGAGAGATTTGTTCAGAGAGTCTGTGGTATAGAAAAAGATTTTACTGCTGTCAAAGCAGAATTTTACAAGCTGGCAAAGACTGTTAACGGCTACCCAAAGGCAATAATGCATCGCGACTTTCAATCAGAAAACATCATGATTAAAGTTGGCAAACCCTGGTTTATCGACTTTCAGGGAGCTCATTGGGGTACGCCATTTTATGATCTGGCGTCATTCTTAAAAGATCCCTATACTGGCTTCACTGAAACCTTTAGGAAACCTTTTGAAGAAGATTATCTTAGTCGACTGAGTAAAAGGTTTTCGATGACTGCTGAGGAGTGTCAACAAGCCTATACTTTCTGTGGAATGCAACGTCATATGCAAGCTCTCGGCGCTTACGGTTTCATTTCACTGATACGCGGTAAAAGCGACTTTATTCACCACGCCAAGCCAGCCATAGCTTTTCTCAAAGAGGAAGTTGAACTGTACAAAACAGAATTCCCGGAGATACATAGACTTGTTCAAAGAATTAAGGACTGCGTGTAAATGTCGCCTTACTTCACCATTCTTCTTATTGCACTCTACTTTGTCGTCTTAATCGGCATCAGTAAACTGACGGCCAAAAAGGAAGATAACCAGGCCTTTTTTAAAGCTAACAAAGAAGCACCATGGTACCTGGTTGCCTTTGGAATGGTGGGTGTTTCGCTATCCGGCCTTACTTTTATTTCTGTTCCCGGAGCCGTTGAGAGCAAGAGCTTCTCATACTTGCAGATGGTCATGGGAAATGTCGTTGGTTACTGGTTAATCATGTGGGTTTTACTGCCACTTTACTACAAAATGAACCTGACTTCGATTTATTCTTATCTGAGAAGTCGATACGGCAAGCGATCGCAAAAAACCGGCTCCTTTTTCTTCCTTATGTCGCGCATCATCGGTGCATCCTTGAGGCTTTATCTGGTGGCACTGGTTTTGCAACCGCTGGTCTTTGATCCTTTGGGAATTCCTTTTGCCGTTACCGCAGCCATCACCATTCTTCTCGTCTGGCTCTACACCAGGAATGGCGGCATAAAAACAGTTATCTGGACAGATACACTGCAGACCTTCTTCCTGCTGGCAGGTATGCTGGTTTTTCTCTTCTGGCTTTCAGGACAATTCAATGGTTTCGGAGCGGCTTTCAGTCAGTTATCTGAGAAGAACCTTTCACAAGTCTTCTTTTGGGAAGCTAACGATGGCCGTCAATTCTTCAGAAGCTTTCTTACCGGCATGTTCATTACTCTGGTTATGAATGGCCTTGATCAGGATATGATGCAAAAGAATCTAACCTGTCGCAGTTTGAAAGATGCCAATAAGAATATGTTTTCCCTCAGTATCATCTTCTTCATCGTCAATTTACTCTTTTTGATTCTCGGAGGTTTACTCACAGTCTATGCTCAACAAAATGGCATAACTGCCAGTGGCGAAGAACTCTTTGGCGCTGTGGCTCAGCAAGCGCCTGCTTTTTTCTATATCATGTTTCTCTTAGGGGTTATCGCAGCAGCTTATTCCAGTGCAGACTCTGCCCTCACCTCTTTAACGACGTCTTTCTGTGTCGACTTTTTGGATATCGAAAAACGATCAATGGCTCAACAGATTTCCTTGCGAAAAAAAACTCACATTGCCTTTAGCATTATTCTTTTTGTGGTCATTTTGATTTTTGGAATTCTCAATAACCGTGGTTTAATTTTCTTGTTGTTTACAGCTGCAGGTTTCACCTACGGACCTCTCCTCGGCATGTATGCTTTTGGTCTCTTCACCAAGAAAAAAGTCTCCGACCTCTTCGTTCCGGTGATTGCCATCTTATCGCCGATTGTCGCTTACATTATTAAAGAAAACTCTGTGAGCCTTTTCGGGACACAGCTTACTTTCGAAATCCTACTGATCAATGGAGCCATGACTTTTATAGCTTTATTTCTGATGAGTAACGGGGATGTTGCTGTTAAGCAATAACCTCTCGGTAAAATCTTCAATATAAACCATTCTTTCCACGATCTTTCATCAGAAATATTCAGCTGTATGAATTTTCAATTCCCCAACCAAACTGTAGTATAAAATTTATCTAACAGGGAAACATGCAAGAGGCAACATATGATCCACGATAATCTTAGTGATTTTAACGGGAAAAAAGTTCAAGAATTTAAGGCTGGTACACTGCTCTCTTATGAGTGTGCAATTAAAGTCGGTATTGACTGGGATGAATACGATGAAGGTGTCGAATTCACCGATAAGCTTAAAGAATTTTTTACACAGCCGAATGTTGAAAAGGTTGACACACTGGTCATTGGCCTATGGGCACCGGAAAGTGAGCCGGACTCTTCTGAACTGGTTAAGATTCTTGTAGAAAACAAAGATAAACTTCCTAATCTGAAAGGCCTAATGGTTGGCGACATCGTCGGCGAAGAACAGGAAATTTCCTGGATTGAGCAATCTGATTTAGGCGTTCTCCTGTTGGCCTTTCCACAATTGACTACATTCCATGTTCGTGGTGGCACCGGTCTTAGAATCAGCGACATAAGACATAGCAACTTACTAACACTCATCATTGAAACCGGCGGCTTGAGTGCAGAGGTTTTAAACGATATTGCCATAAGCTACCTGCCAAATTTAGAGCACTTAGAGCTTTGGCTAGGAGAGCACAGTTATGGCTTTGATGGCGGTCCGGAAGACGTCCAAAAAGTCCTTAAGAATTTTGAGGATGGAAAACTAAAATATCTCGGACTCAGAAATTCTGAAATTATTGACCAGTTGACGCCTCTCGTCTGTAATTCTCCTGTTATAAATGGACTGGAATCTTTAGACCTTTCTTTGGGCACTATGTCCGACGAAAGCGCTAAGGTAATTTTAGAGTCTTCGGCATTGCTGAACCTAAAATTTCTCAATCTCGAGCACCACTTTATCAGCGATGCAGTTGTTGCACAGCTCACTAAACTCCCGTACAACGTCAATGTAAGTGATCAACAGGAAGATGATGTTTACGACGGCGAAGTGTATCGCTATATCTCTGTTGGAGAATAACACTTAGTGAGATTCATCATTATTGGCAACCCTGAAAATCGTAGAGTTGTCTCTTACCTTTCGGCCCTGACAAAGAATGGAGTCGAAGACATTACCCTGCTCTCTTATGAAGAGCTTTTGTCTGATAAAACCAAATGGTTAACGGTCATTGAACAATCATGTTTTGTCAAGATTGAATCACCCGGTGAAAATCATCTGGTTGAGCAGAAAATTATTTCTCTGGGATTGGGAAAGAAATTTTCAGAGGAATTTAATAAAGGTCTTATCGCCAATCAGGTTCACTGGTACAAGGGGTTTTGTCTATTTCTCGATGGCTTGGCTGCAGATGCGAAAGAGAAGCCTGTTCATTTCCTTAATTCGCCCGCTGACATTAAGCTCTTTTTCAACAAGTATGAGTGTCAGTCATTCTTAAGTAAACAAGGCATAAATACTCCAAAAATTATGGGCCGGATATATTCACTGGACGATTTCCATAAACATATGAACGGATCAAATGGTCATTATTTTATCAAGCCCTCGCACAGTTCTTCAGCCTCCGGTGTTATGGCCTACAGGAAATCCGGAAAAAGGCGTGAATTAACCGCAGCGATTGAACTCATCAAAGAAGGCAGCCAAACACTGCTGTATAATTCACTCAAAGTTCACCGTTATGAAAAGCAGTCAGATATAGAGGCCATAATTGAGTCTATGGCGCAGCACAATCTTTTTTATGAGCAATGGATTCCAAAGTTCTCGCAGAATAACCGGTCAGTTGATTTGAGAATACATCTGGTTCAGGGCCAGGCTCAGCATATTGTCGTGCGGGCCGGTAAAAGCTACCTGACAAATTTACATCTGGGGAACGAACGTGGTGACTTACAGAAACTTAAAGATCAGATTGGTAAAGAAGACTGGCGACAGATCATCAAGGAAAGTGAAAAGGCGGCTGCATTATTCACTGAAACTCACTACCTCGGATTAGACCTGGTAATCTCACGAAAGCACAAACCCTACATCATAGAATGCAATGCCTTTGGAGACCTCATTCCGGGGGCACTTTTTGAAGGGAAAAATACTTATGAGTCACAAATTGCCCACCTTATCTGAAAACATCTTCTTTGACCTTGATAATACTTTGATAGACAGGCAAAAAGCTGTGCAGTCTTTTGCTGCCAGCAAGTATTCAAATAAAGAACAATGCCAAAAATTTTTATGGATCGACGCTTGGGGTTATAAATGCCGGCAACAGTTTGCAGAAGAACTTTCTAAAGAAGGGCTTATTAATAGCAAAGTAGACCTATTTCTCAGCGAGTTTTATCATTTTATGAGAAGCTTTGATTACTTTGAGGCAACGACAGAAAAGCTTCTTAAGAAGCTACAAGAAGGTTTTGATCTTTATCTTGTAAGTAATGGCTCCATTACCAATCAAATGACCAAACTTAAGAAAGCCAGACTAAATCAATACTTCAAAGATCTATTCATCTCCGAGGAAGTCACTCATGATAAATCAGAACCTGCATTCTGGCAGTATGTTTTAGAAAAAACTGCCGTCGACGTAAACCGGTCAGTTATTATCGGCGACTCTGCTGAACACGACATTTATCCTGCTGCCAAACTTGGCTTTAAAACTGTTTGGCTATCTAAAAACAGGATTTATCCTAATGGACAAATGAAGCCCGATGCCGTCATCAATAACTTAGAGGAGATCTATTCGTGGATATGAATCAAGTGGTCAAGAGCCACAACGTACTCTTTATGACTTTTGATACGCTTCGCTTTGATGTTGCTGACGAACTCTGTAAATCAGGGCGAACTCCCAACCTATCGCGTTTATTTAACAGCAATTGGCAAAAAAGGCATAGCCCGGGAAGTTTTACTTATGCTTCACATCAAGCCTTTTTTGCCGGCTTTCTGCCCACTCCGGCCACTCCCGGTTTACACCCCAGGCTTTTTGCCTGTGCTTTTGAAGGTAGTGCTACCAGCGACCAGAATACTCTTTTATTTGAAGAGGAAAACATAATCAAAGGTTTTGCTCAGCTTGGCTTCAAGACTGTGTGTATTGGCGGCGTCGGCTTCTTTAAGAAAAATAATGGACTGAGCAGTGTCATCCCGAATATGTTTGATGAAAGTTACTGGAATAACTCTTTGGGAGTTACCTGTAAAGAGTCTCCCCAAAACCAATTCAATTTGGCAGCCGAGATTATCAACAATTCTCGAGACACTCCGATGTTTCTCTTTATCAACCTCTCTGCACTGCATCAGCCCAATAACATCTATCTGAACCCGGACTTAAAAGACTCCAAAGAAAGTCATGCAGCAGCTTTGGTGTATATCGATTCACAGCTCCCTTTATTGGAGTCAGCTCTTAAATCGCATGGAAATTGGTTCAGTATTTTTACCTCCGATCACGGCACTACTTATGGAGAGGATGGTTTCACTGGACACAGGCTTTCAAACGAACATGTGTGGACAGTCCCTTACAAAGAATTTTTTATCGGAGATAACAAATGAGTTTACAGGAAATGCTGGCGCAAGGGATGTATCATTCATATGCTTATTCTTACCCACATAAACTGGCTTACAGACCGTTTGAAGCCCCTGTAAGTCTTCAAAATTTATGGCAGGATGAACGGCGCGATTCACTTTTTTTATATTATCATCTGCCTTTTTGCGAAATGCGCTGCGGCTTTTGTAACCTGTTTACCGTCTCCCAGCCGGAACAAGACATGGTTGATCAATACCTCAATCAACTTGAGCTGCAAACTCGCCAGGTACATGAAATATTAAACCCCAGTTTTTCGCGCATTGCCGTGGGTGGGGGGACACCAAGTTTTCTTAATCAACAGCAATTGGAGAAGTTCTCTGAGATTTTAAACTTATTGCTTACTGACTCCCCCAAAGAACTACCTTTCTCTTTTGAAGTTTCACCGGCGACTTTAACCAAGGCCAAGCTTTCGATGCTCAAACAGATGGGAGTCAGCCGTATAAGCATGGGGGTACAATCATTAACTGATTCTGAATTGCGTAATCTGGGCCGTCCACAAAAATTACAAGATGTAGTCGAAGCCATTAAGATGATTCAAGATGAAAACTTTTATACTTTAAATTTAGACCTCATTTACGGCATAAAAGGTCAAAGTCTGGCTTCATGGCAACATACTCTCAGGGAGATAAGCGCCCTGCAACCGGAAGAGTTGTACCTGTACCCTCTTTACGTTCGTCCTTTGACCGGCCTCGGAAAAAGAAATGAGCAACACGACGATGACAGGTTCAAACTTTACAAATTTGCTCAGGAGTTTCTTATAAATCTCGGTTACCGGCAAATATCCAAAAGGCTGTTTCGCAAAGCTAGAAATTCTTCAAATGTTTTTCCGGAATATTCATGTCAGGAAGATGGGATGATCGGCTTGGGAGCCGGAGCCAGATCTTATACAAAAGATATTCACTACAGTTCCGAATATGCAGTGGGAAAGAGTAATGTTAAAAGCATTATCTCCAACTACATTCAACAGAACTCCGAAACGCTAAACAGTGCTCAATACGGCATTGAATTAAGTGAAGATGAACACAAAAGACGCTTCATTATAAAATCACTTCTTCATATAGACGGATTATCCTTCAAGCGTTATCAAGAAATCTACGGCATTGAAGTCAAAATAGATTTCCCTCAGATCACCGAGCTTGATGACTTAAATCTTGTAAATAGAACAAGAGATAAAATTACCCGCAATCAGGAAGGTTTAGATGCTTCTGACGTCATTGGTCCATGGCTTTACTCAGCAGATATAAAGACTAAAATCGGTGAGACTGTTCTCACATGAATTTCAAGCTTTTTTACCGGGGACCTCTCTCATCTTGTAACTACGACTGCCACTACTGTCCGTTTGCCAAGACCAGGAATACTCCGGAAGAGCTGGCTGATGACCGGGTAAAACTGCAGAAATTTACTGAATGGGTGAGCCGCCAGAACTCACAGATCGAGTTGTTGTTCACTCCTTGGGGCGAAGCCTTACACCATGACTATTATCAACGTGCTCTGACCGAATTAAGTCACTTTGAAAATGTCAAAAAGGTAGCTATTCAGACCAATTTGTCTGCAACTTTGAAATGGGCGGAAAATGCCAATAAAGAAAGTCTGGCTTTCTGGTCAACATTTCACCCCTCACAAGTCAGTCAGAAACAATTTTTAAAGCGTACTGCTACCCTGGATAAAATGGGGGTTAATTACAGTGTCGGAACGGTCGGCCTTAAAGAAGACTTTCAAAATATTAAGTCTCTGCGGGAGGCTCTGCCAGACGATAAGTACCTGTGGGTCAATGCTTACAAGCGCATAAAAGATTATTATTCTCAAGAAGACATCGCACTTCTCAAAAACATCGACCCTCTTTTTAATTTTAATAACACTTATCATGCATCTTTCGGAGAAGCCTGTTTTGCCGGAGAAACATCCTTCAGTATTGATGGAAACGGTCAGGTTTACCGTTGCCACTTTATCAAAACGCCACTTGGTAATATTTACGAGAAGCCACTTGTAGAACTCTCAATGAAAACAGGCTGTGAAAACTCGCACTGCGGTTGCCATATCGGTTATGTGCATTTGAAGAAGCTCGATCTGTACAAGACCTTTGGTTCGGGAGTCATGGAGCGTTCCTATACGACTGTCCCAACTCATTACTCTTGATTGTAGAATAGTTTCAGATAATTCTCGCTGGGCTGCCAGGGTCCTTCCCCAAGGTAGCGATTGGCAATTTCACCGAGAGAAACACCGAGGTACTTCAGAGCTGCAGATTCTCCAGCATCGTACCTTTTGGCGTGGCGAATAAAAGTCCTGAACTCATCTTTGTAATCTTTGACGATAACATTAAACAGTCCCTGTGCCAGTAGATAACTAAACTCTTGAGATTCACTTCTTTTAAATGATTCCCCAACCCAAAACTTTTGAATTGTTTCAAAGCCCCAGTAATCAATATTTTTAAGACCATTTTCTAAACTCCAGTCATAACAACATTCACCAGTAATGGTCTTTTCCATAGTACAAGCAAGGGCCTCATCGAGCCACATTGGTAAGTCATTATCTGTTAGTAAGGCATGAGTTAACTCATGAACAAGCGTAATATCCGGTAAATCAAAACCTGGTTCGCTGTGAAAGATCATATATGGTACCACACCTCGAACAAACATGCCACCAGAGGAAACTCCCTCATCTGATTCAGGGCGTTCAAATGAATCCTCTAATGTGTAGTAATCATCTACGTTAACATGAAAGATCAAAATTTTACCACAATCTTTGCGAAGTACACCATCTAAACATTCATAAATTCGATCCAACGATTTTTCTGCGTACTTAAGTAAGAGTTCATTGCGATTTTGATCGTCGTAAGACATTAGAATAAAATGATCAGAAGTTGAAACCCTCATCTCTTTGGAAGAAATTTGAGCCCAGTGCTTTGCCCAACTCATTTTAAAGAGCGTATCCAGATAACCATAAGACTTCTTTGGAGCGTGCTTAAACTTATCTAAAATTGTTTCGTTTTTAATACATAAAACAGAATCTGACTTGTAGAAAAATTGTTTCGCTTCTTTAGTTCCTAGCACATCAAATGGAAAGCTCTGAAGTTCATGGTGCTCGATATTAATTTGTCGTCCAAAAATAAACTCTTTTAGCCTACTTAAGAAGTTCATTTGCCCTCGTTAAACTCTTTCACAATTTGATTATTGTACCTGCCTTTGTATCCGTGTCAATTAATGTTTATTGGTGATTGAAAATATTAAAATCACATATGCACAAAGATTAGGGAAATACAGGAGTATAAAATGAGTTTTCTTCTATAATTTATAACTTTCATCATCAAGACTACCTTTAACAAGAAAGGTGAGAGAGGGCCATGAAAACCAAACGCAAAAGACTAAAGTTTTCAAAGTTTAAGAAAATCGACAAACCATTTATTTACGTTGATGAAAAATATCTTGAGCTACAGAGAAGACTCATTGTCTATGGCTTCCCACTTCTTGTTACTTTCTTAGTCTACTACTATTTTACCCATCCACATTTACCTTTAAAGTCTGTGATGTGGAGCTCTGCACTTGGATCAGGGTCATATTTTCTTTTAGTTTCAATGCTTAAACCCGGGACAAAGACTTTCTGGATTTCCTTTTTTGGAATATTGACCTTTAACACAATGAATATTTTTTATGAATTCGAGTACTTTGGTACAGTTGCAATCATATTTCTTCTTTTAATAGCCAACTACTTTTTAAAGGACTGGCAGGAAATAAAGTCTCGCAAGATTTCCTCAAATACTGATAACGTTAAAAACGTGAAGCTAAAGATCAAAAAATCGAATTAAGATTAATCCCAAAAATTGTGACTTTTTTTGTTACTAACACAGAGGATTTCTTGGAGCATCGCCGCCACGCTGGTAAAGATTGCAAAATTACCGAGCTGGGGCTCGGGGTTCCATAAAAGAAATCTTGCGATCATCGGTGGTTAAAGTGTTCGCTCTTTGCTCGCGAAAGGCGCAATTACGCCAAGAAGGAGGCTCCTAAAACTGTACTTTCGTGCTTCTCCTTTACTTTGTGGTTTCATAGTCTTCCCCTCTCTTTGGCCGCTATTAACAATTCACTTAGGACTATCGACTCAATTAAAAGCTTACCAAGCTGAGGCTCGGGGTTCCACAATAGATGCCCTTGCCAATTCATGATTATCTCTTCTTCCAGCACAAAAATCTCCAATGCTTTTGTCGAAGTCTTGTACTAATTGTAGAGACAAAACATAAGCAGGAAATTATGAAGTCAATAGATTCATTGGCGGATTATGAAGACATAATTCCCAAAGTGACACAAACAATTCAAAATGTTTTAAACTCAGAATCTAGAGAGCGATGATACTTTAATGGAGATGTCATCGCCAATGAGATCCTCATCTATGCCTTTCGCGACCGAACGACAATTACTGACTCAACCGCTGCGAATGGATACACCATTCAAATGCCAAGGTATCCATTATCGCTCAAGGCTGGAAATTGAATTATGCTAAAGATGTTGCTCATTCGGATGATACCTTTGACAGCATAATCGATTACATAGAAATGACTTAAGGAACTCATCGCCGTCAGTACACTGCTTAAAAAAACATAAAATATTTTCGCCCTGAAGCTTTTGAGATGTTAAATTGATGTATCTTAATATGCATAGGGCAAATCATGAACAGCTTAGATGTCTGGTCATACCGCATACCAACAGGATTATTCATTATAAGTCTTTGGCATTCCTTTTTTCGCGGCTGGTTTCTCTATCTTTCAGAAAGGATTGTTAATCAATGAAAATGTCAATGATCTATCTACATCAGTCATCAAATTGGGCGTTTTGCCTTCTGTTCGTTCTCTTCCATGTTCGTCTTTTTTGGCCTGGTTCTCATAGCCAGCTCCAGCACAACAATCATCAATGAAAGAGAGAATCTGGAAAAAAGTCTGGGGAATCCTCATTCCTTTATGGTGGAAGACTGAAGCATTTGAAGATTTTGAGTATATCGAAATGTGCCATGAAGTGCGTGTCAGTAAAAGTAAGAATAGCGGCAGCCGAAGTACGACTGTTTATCCAGTAAGGCTGGTTCAAAAATCCAAAAAGAAAAGAGAGAGCTATGAACCTCAAGACCCACTCAAAAGTCGCCGATCAGCAGAAAGCTTAAGTCGTGTTTTGAAGATTCCGATAGAAGACACCTCTCTAGGGTTCAAGTTACAAAGAGAGCATCAAGAGGTCGATAGTAATATCCGCGAAATGCTAAGGGAATACGACGTCAAAGTCGATAAGCCAGAAATGCCCCAAAGCTTAAAAAAAGGACACAGGAAGGCTATGACAGCGATGGCGAAAAATGTACACTTTTGAACGACTCGGTCTATGAGACAAAAGGCCACTGATTTTTTTCTCTTCAGTCAGTCTTTTGAGTGGTTTAACCATTCTCTACTTTTTGCTAACTTTTAAAAGTGAGACCTCTGGCATGAAGTTTTTCTTCGACGTCTTAAACCACTTTTTTGCTTTCCTGTTTATAGGACCAACAATGATTTTCATACCATCAACTAAAATGGTCATGAGAGGCCTTACTCAAACCTCGCTTTCGATTACTAAATACAAATTAACTATCGTCAAAAACCTTGTTTTCATTTTAGACAAAAGTTGATCTGGATCACCTTAAGCATGTCTGATCAGAACAATAAAAGAAGATAAGCAAACGGCTAAAATTACTCTCGTCTGTAACCACCACTATATAGCAACTGCTGAGTATCAAAATCTCAATGAACTGAATTATGCAGAACAGTTAATCAAGTACTACATACAGAATTGAAATAAAATTCGCTCTCAGTGTCAAAAATACAGCTGCCGACTGTAAGCTAAATAGAAAAAGGAAAATTATGTTTAAAAAGTGTCTGCTCTTCTCACTGCTATTTTGCTCTACAGTTCTCGCTCAATCACCACAATTAAAAGTGATAATTGCTGAATTTAAATCAAATGGCACAGCTCAAGAAGCTTTTAAAAAACTTGAAGAGCTAAGTAAGAAAAATGATCCCAAAAATCTTGGTATCAGAATCATTTTCAATCCGAAAAAAGTCAAAAAACTCAACTTGGATTTCTCAAATATGCCTGTTGCAGAGATTGTTCGCTACCTTTGCTTATCTGCAGGCTACAAGTATAAAGTCACCAATCGTACAGTTAATATCATTATCCCTTGAGTTGTTTACTGCAGGAAGTCTAAAGCTTCTGGCAATAAAAGGCCTTTTTGCACGTCTTATTATTGGACTCGATGAAATTTATTGTAAAATACTCAGAACAACGGAGTGAATATGAGATACCTAAAGAGCCTCTCTATGTTTTTATTACTTTCCATAATATGCGGCTGCGATACTTATGCAGTTGAGAAAATTAAGCAATTAAAAGCCTTCCCTGAAGCTGAACAAGGCATGCAGCGCTTTGTCATCAATTTAGATGAAAAAATCGAAGGTGAAGATAATTACCGAATTGAAATCATCCCCGGGGCGACTATGGAAACAGATGGCGTCAACCGAGTTCGTCTGGGCTACCAAATCAAAGCCTTTCCTCTCAAAGGCTGGGGTTACACTTACTATAAAGTCGTTGGTAAAGGTGTTGCTATGAGTACCAAAATGGCGCCAAGACAAGGTGTCCCGACCGTAACCCGTTTTGTCCAGGGGCAAGGCCTGACGATCAACTATAACAGTAAATTACCCATTGTCATTTATGCCCCGCAAGACTGCGAAATCCAGTACCGCACCTGGAGTGTCGAAAACAGCCAATCGGCAGACAAAGGTTAGTCCCATAAAAGTGATCCTTTACAGCCTTTGATACCAATCGGTAACAAAGGCTTTTTTATATTTCTGTAAGAATGAGTTAAATAATTTTCAGGACTTTTTTACCATTCCTATGACAGATTCAGTAAGATCTTGCGAATAGTCAAAAGAATACGTGTGTAATTGGTTTAACCATTCAAAAAGGATTTGATATGAAAACATCTATAGCCAAGCTCTTGTCTATACTGGCACTTATATTTGTTGTTGGTAGCTCTACTACAGCTCAAGAAAAAGAAGCAAAGATTGTCTTCCTTTACGGAGCAAAAAGTCACAAGTCCGGAGACCACGAGTTTAAAGCAGGTTCTCACCTACTTGCCAAGCATTTGAATAAACAGAGCGCTGTTAAAGTTAACGCTGTAGTTCATGCCGGTTGGCCTAAAGATGAATCTATTCTGGATGATGCCGATGCTGTTGTTATCTATGCTGACGGCACAAAAGTCATTAAGGACGGTTGGGAAAAGATGGACGAACTGACGAAGAAAGGCGTTGGTTGTATGATGATGCACTACGCAGTCCACCCAAATGAAGCAGAGGGCGAAAAATACTACATGCCGTGGATCGGCGGTTACTTTAAGAACGGTTCTTCTGCAAACCCTTTCTGGGCTGCTACGATCAAAGCCAACAAAGATCACCAGTGCTCACATGGTGTTGATGACTTCTGCACTATCGATGAATTCTATATGAATATCGAATATAGCAAAAGAATGGTGCCAATCGGTACAGCTACTATTACCAATAAAAACCTTGTTCGCATCAACAACATTTGGACTCAAGGTGCCTACGAAGAGAAAGACAAACCTCAGCACCTACTTTGGAGTGTAACAAGACCTGACGGCAGCCGTGGAGCTGGTTTCACTGGTGGTCACCACCACGCAAACTGGGCTATCGAAGATTACCGTCAGATTGTTCTTAACACGATCGTTTGGGTTGCAGGTAAAGATGTTCCTAAAGGCGGCGTTCCAACGTACACAGTGACTGAAGATGAATTGAACGAAAACCTTGATGACTACGGTCCACAGACAAACAGAATTAAACTTCCTGATCCGAATAGACTGAACTTCACTCCCGGCCCATGGATGACTCCTGAAGAGCACAAAGCTTCAAGAGCTAAAAGAAAGCCAAAGAAGAAGAAAAAATAATTTCTTTACAATGTTATGAGACAAAGCCGCTTGATTGAAAGATCAGACGGCTTTTTATTTGGTTTCAAAGGGTCTTAAATGCTGCCCTCTTTGAAACTCTCCATCTACTAATTCACAAACACTGTATTTTTCTTTTACTTCTATCACTTCTATTAACCCTGCTGTACTGGAATCTTCATAACCAAGCAGATCTCCATTTGATGGATCGATCAACGGCTTGCCGCGATGAAAAGCTGTATAAGTATCGCCAATACTTAAGCCTCGATCCTCACCTCCGGTAATCAATACTTTATTAACTTCTGACTTTATAACTTTAGGGTACCAGGTCTTCTTAGCGATAACCGTCCCCACCTCTTCCATGGCCTCACCTATAAGCTCTTTACAGGCTTTTCCCAAAGGTGTTCTATAAAAACCGCCACTGCCAAAACGAACTCCCTTATATTGCCCCTCAACATCCATATTTGCGGCATAGGCTTTACCCTCAACCTGCTTACTGGCAATAATTTCTCCACTTTCGACATCTATCACATACAAAGTCACCGTAACGATGGCCAGGTCCCCACTGCTTGCCAAGCCTAAATCACTGAAAAAGGCTCTGACTCCCCCACCGGCAACATGTGCAAAGTCGGTTACTGAGCCTTTTAAAAGGTACTTAACATTTTGCAAGCGCCCGGTTTTAACCTTACCTTCAGGCCTGAAGAGCTGATCTTGTTGAATCTGCAATTCAGAAATAACAGCATCAATGTCTCCTCTGGTAACAACCTTATAGCGCTTCGACCTGACCAACTCATCAACCAAAGAGTCACGTATGCCATAACCGATGTCCCAGTCATAGTAAAACTTGGCTTTATTCTCAAACTCCAAAACGGCAATGGTGGGTATTTCTTTATCGATGACTTCACTGGGGAGACGAACTGAACTTGTACAAGAGACAAGGCAAAGAAAAATCAGAATTGAAATGTATTTCATAAATAGGCGGCCACTTTAATTTGCTACTAATAACTACAGTTTTATTGATACTAATGAACTCTGAGAGAAATTTACTTTATGTTATAATGCTATTCTGCAGCGGCTTCGACTTCTGAACACAGTTTCTCTGAAAAAAACCATGAGTTGCAATGATTTTACAGGAAAAGTAGCGTGCATCCAGAATAATACCGACAAGGGTGCCGGAGCTCCATTGAAACTTCGTTTCGGGTAAACAGTATTCAGTGTGCTGCGCACTAGCAGTAACTGCTAACTACAAGCGAAGCGACCTAAAACCTAAGAAACTTTAAGCGAAGCTACCTCACTCCTTTCCCGCTTTGGCACTGCTCATGCTGCTTACATGTGACATCTGACTTTCTAAAAAATTTGCTTCCGCTACCGATAGACCCTAATTTAACTACATATCCAAGTCAAAGTTACGGAATCAGGTAAAACTAAATGAGGGTTCGGTTTTACCGGGGAAGGCAAAATGAATATTTTCTTCGCAAGGGAAAATAAGGGGCATTTTGCGAGTGGGATGAACAAGCTGAAAAGTTTGTTGATGACCGCTCTCTTGCTGTTTTCCCAAATACCGATTTTTGCCGATACTGCCGATATCGAAAATGCCGATGGCACTGTTCTCACTCTTTCTTCAGGTTCGGTCACCACCGGCGACTCAGGAAATGTCGGTCTCAACAATGGTATTGTCCCCGGTAATCAAGATCATGCCTTCTACATTCTCAATAGCTCAAATATCAATTTAACGTTAGACTCTGCCAATTTAACAACTTACGGCTACCAGGCAAATGGGATTCTTATCGAAGGCAACAGCTCGGACAGCTCACTCTTCTCAAACAACAATATTAACATGAGTGGCGGTAGCATTACTTCTAAAGGAGTCTACTCCCGCGGAATTCAATCGAGCTACAGTGACAATACCAGCATTACACTATCCGGCGGATCAATCACCACCGGTGATGTAGCAAATATAGGCCTCACAAGCTCAGTCAACTATGGTAAATACAGTGACGGCATTCGGCTGTACCGTGGCAATAACAGCACTATCGACATGTCCGGAAGCGCTCAGATTACAGTTTATGGCTATGATACAAGTGCTGTATATATAGAAGGTAATACTTCTGATAGTTCCCTCTACTCAAACAACAGCTTTAACATGAGCGGTGGAGCAATCATCACAAAAGGCTTGAGCACCAAAGGTATTTTTTCTTACTACAGTGATAATACCAGTATTACTCTTTCCGGAGGATCAATTACTACTGGCGATGAAGCAAATATAGGCCTCACAACTTCCGTCAACTATGGTGAAAATAGCCACGTCATTCGGCTGTACCGTGGCAATAAAAGCAGTGTCGACATCTCTGGAACGGCTGACATCACAACTTATGGATATGGAGCAAGAGGACTATATATAGAAGGTCATACTTCGGGC
>JAKVBD010000044.1 GCA_022446985.1 Lentisphaerales bacterium | reverse complement strand
GCCTAATAAAAATACAGGCGTTGATTATTAAGTACTTATAAATATTTCGGGGAAAGATGGGCTAAGTAGTCAGTGACTGATCTTAATTCGAGTTGGTAGTACATTGGGCGGCTTAAAATCTTTTGAAAGTGGTCGTATTACCTGCTGTTTAAACTCTTTCAAAATTTCTTTAATTGACACTTTTATTTCAAAATCCGGGTCGTTTTGATGCTTGACTAAAAATTTTTGAACATCAGGCCCGAGTTTTAAAATAGCAGCTTTGGCGGCTTTTCTATCTTTATATTTTTGTGCTCCTAGTTTTTCTATCAATTTAAACAGGTCATTGATTGTTTCTTCGTTGAGCTTCGCTTCGACTGTTTTAATTAAATGTAAACCGAATGTTGGAGCCAGTCTTTGAAATTGATCTTTGCTGATATTTTTAACATGACCATCTTCAAATACAGCGATATGCTTGCCCAATATGGGGGCATCAGTTACAGAAATGACGAGTGTACTATTCCCAGAATATTCATACCTTGGCGTAATAAACAGGAAGTTCTTTTCCTTTTGATTTTCTGGATGGGTATAAGTCAAAATTGCAGTATCCATGTCGATTTTACTATGGTGAGGAATAAAAGTATTCAACCCATCGGTAAAATACATAGCATAGCTGGTACCGATAGATTTCAGGTTGGATTTGACGTGCATAATTGCTGTTTTATCAGCAAATACTGAAATGATCAAAAAGGTAATTATAACTAGGATGGATTTTAAATAACGTTTCATAGAGGCCCTTAATTTTATTACAAAATAGATTGCTTTTATACTAAAGTAAAGGAACCTGAGTGGAGAATGAGGTTCTGAAAATTTATATCTTTATAAATGGGGTTGCGAGTCTTAAATGTGTAACTCTTTTTATTTTACTATGAAATCAAATTATATTGGGAGTGCTCATGTATAAGCTAAGTTTGTTGTTACTCTTTTGTTTTACAGTAAGTGCTGTTGCAGCTGATTGGCCGTCATTTTTAGGCCCCAATAAGAATGATATCACGACTGCGGAATCTAATTTTAACGCAGACCTTAGTAAATGGTCCAAAGTCTGGGAGAATAATATTGGCGTTGGCTACTCAGCAATGACAGTGTCTGGGAATATGGCTTTTAATATGTCTCATGATAAAAAAGAGACAGAGACTTTACACTGTTTTGATGCAAGTTCGGGAAAGTCTTTATGGAAATTTGATTATCCTGGGCCCTTGATCAATAAATTGCATAAAGGAGGGCCCAATTCGACTCCAACAGTAGATGGCGACTTTGTTTTTATCCTCGGGAAAGCAGGACAGGCATTTTGTTTAAATAAAACAGATGGTTCTGTAGTTTGGAAAAAAGATTTACATCAATTGATGGAGATTAAACAACCTGCGTTTGGTTTTGCATCTTCTCCGCTAATTTATAAAGACTGGATTCTTTATACTTCAGGAAAAGCTGTAGCATTAAACAAAAATAGCGGAGAATTAGTTTGGCTTAGCCAAAACAGTTCTACAGAAGAAGCCGCTTATCATCCAGGCCATGCAACTCCAGTAATCTTTGAACAAAATGGCACCGACTATATAACTTTTCTTTTGGGGACAGGTTTAGAGGTTTTAAAAGTTGAAGATGGTAGCTTTGTAGCAAGGCATAATCTTAAAGCTGAGTATAATATGACTGCGACTACTCCTCTTGTGCTGAACGAGGGAAGAAGAATTTTTCTTTCGTGGAATCGCTATTCAGAAATGCTGGATTTTGATGGCCAGTCACTAAAATCTGCTTGGAAGAAAAAAGATTATATTCACACCATGCAAAATAATATTTTAATTGATGGTGTCATCTATGGAACTCACGGAAAAGACCGTGGGAAGCGTACCAGTTTTATGGCTATAGATGTTCAGACAGGTAAGACCCTGTGGGAAGAAAAAGGGTTTCGATGGTCTCAAATTACAGTTGTTGGCGATACAATGGTTTGTATGACTGTAGATGGCAATTTAGTGACCGTAAAAGTTTCTAAGGAAAAATTTGAGCAGATTTCCAGTGCCAAGTGGCTGGAAGGCGTTTGCTGGACAAAGCCGACATATGCAAATGGTCGCTTGTATATCCGTAATGACCTGGGCAGAGTTTTGTGCCTTAAGATTAAATAGAAATATTAATTTTACTGCCAGCTGCACCGCCGTTGTTTTTCGGAAGAAGTAGTGGGCCTATATCTTGTTTTGGCATAAGCAATGGTCCGGAGCCCTCGAAGTTTCGGACTCTTTGAGTTTCGGCTTCTTGAACAGCCATTTCTTCTTCAACTTCTTGCATAATATTAAAGATAATATTCGTCATATTTACATGCATTGGAAAGACCTTGATTTTTTAGTGCTAAGTTAATTTATTCCCCAGTCATTTGAAAAGCGAATTTTTCTTAGTGATACAATAAGTATATTTTATTTTTGTATATCCATTTTGTGACAGGATTGGCGCATATGCTGCGTCTCAGACTCTATTAGAACAAGCGTCAGTTTTATAATGGTTTTAGATGAAGTTTCTCTGTCAAGAATGTAAAGGCATAAATGAAGTGGACTTTGATGATAAATTCATCAATTGTGGCCACTGCAATGCTCTATGTAAATTACCAGAACCTCTTTCTGAAGGTGTCGTAATAGACGACTTCCTTATTTTGAAGTTACTTGGAAAGGGGGGCATGGGAAATGTTTTTCTTGCACATGATTTTCCTTTGGACCGTAAGGTCGCTTTAAAAATTCTTCATGAAGAAATTAGTCAAGATGAAAAGTTTAACACTGATTTTGTCAAAGAAGCACGTTCTGTCGCCAGTCTCAATCACAATAATATTATCCAGGCTTATAAAGTAGGTGAAGATGAGGGGAGGCTTTTCTTTGCTATGGAGTTTGTCGAAGGTCAAAACCTGTTGGATATGCTCAAGAATGATGGTTCACTTGATGAAATGCTGGTTTTAGACGTCGCTTACGATATAGCCCAGGCTCTGGGGTATGCTTGGGAAAAAAGGCAATTAGTTCATCGCGATATTAAACCTGAAAATATTATGATTAGTGACCAGGGAGTTACTAAGCTGATGGATCTTGGTTTGTCATGTCAAGCTAGTGCTATGGAAGATGATGGTGATAAGATATCTGGAACTCCACAATATATTTCACCAGAACAGATACTTGGTTACGACATTGATATAAGAACAGACTTTTACTGTTTAGGGGCTTCACTTTATCATATGCTTTCCGGAAAATTTCCATTTGATGGGGATTTACGAGAAATGGTAAGAAAACACATTCAAGAACCACCACTTTCACTCAAGAAAATACGCCCGGAAGTTAGTGGCTGTACTGTAAAAGTTATCCAAACTTTAATGAGCAAGAAACCTGAAGATCGATATCAAACATCCGCTGAACTATGTAAAGAGATTAAACACTGTAAGCGTTTGTTGGCCGACCACCGAAAAGGTCGTAAACATTTATCTCTTAAAGGGAATGCGCCTACTTCTTACAACGTCACAAATACAGAGAGACTGCGACGCCAAAAAAGAGAAGAACAGGACAAGAAACCAAAATGGCTTCTTCCTGCAATAATTGCCAGTGGCGTTTTGCTGACTTTAGCTGTAATTCTTATAATATCATTTTCAGGTAAGACGGAACAAAAAGGGTTGGTTCAGTATGAGAATGGAGTGTCGAAACAAATTGTAGAAGATCACAGCACTGAAAAATCTACAGTGATTAAGGAAGAGCCTGGATTGCAATTTTATAAATTTTCTGTTAAGCAGGAAAACTTAGCGAAAGCACCTGATTTGAAAATGGTTTATTCAGGGGTGTTTAGTGACTATGAAAAAATCGATATGGAAGGCTCTTCTTTTGGCTATGTTTTTGAAGGGTTTATAGATATACCTGAGTCCGATAAGTATACCTTTAAATTGACTTCAGATGATTATTTTCATTTTGAAATAGACGGTTTTAAAATTTTATCTCACGCTTATGGTTTACCCCAAAGAGATAAAAATATTCGACTGACTAAAGGCAAGAAAAAATTCAGAGCTGTTTTCCTCCAAGGCTTTGGGCACGTTAAGTTGGACTGTAAAGTTCAATCCTCAACTTTAGCTTTACAACTTATTCCTGTGAACTGGTTTTTTCATAATAAACAGCCCGGTGATTCTTTTCGTATTATTAAAGCAACAGAGCTAAAGGAAATTTACAGTCTTATACAGGAAGGTAAGGACTATTTGGCAAAAGTAGCAGAAGAAAAGAAAAAAGAAGCAACAGTCAGTCAACCTGTAAAGAAAGAAAATGTCGCTGTGGCAAAAAAAGCAGAGCCCCCCAAAAAAGCACCACCAAAGAAAATATCACCTTTAGTTTTTAAAAGTAGCTTTGATGATCTGGAAGTGAAGACGGAAGGAAAAGGTTTAAAAAGCACTCTTTATAGTCCCTTAATTGTTAGAACAGATAAAATAAACGAAGGTGTTGCAGGTATTCTAAAAAAGAAAGTAGTAAAAACTTTTAAAGACCAAATTAAGCTTGTTGAGGAAGGAGTCAACAATCAAGCTATTGAATTTATTGGAAGTAGTGAGCCAAGGGGAATTCGCTATGAGACTAACGGAGACTTCGATACTAAGAGTTTTAGTGTGGAGTTTTGGTATAAGCAGGAGTTTAGTAAGGATTATCAGATGATTATCTCTAAAACGGGAAAGTCAGCTCAAGATGCCGGTTGGTGGATCTCTACTCGAGGCGACTACATTATAATTCGAGCGAAAGATTCTAAGAACAATACATTATCTCAAATAGTTAAAAGTGATCATTCTTTTGGAAGATGGCAGCATTTAGTAATGGTTTTTGATTCAAAAGAGGGACGGATACAGGGCTATCTCAATGGTAAAAAGGATGGATGGGTAAATAAAAATAGTGGAGTAGCGGTAAAGGCCTTTGAAAAAGGCTCTAAGCTTAGCTCTCCGAAAAGTGATTTAATTATTGGAAATTTAAATTTTAAGAACAGGCCGTTTGTGGGAGTTTTGGATGAGCTTTCTGTATGGTCAAAGGAGCTTACTGAAAAAGAAGTGTTAGAAAACTACTCTAAGTATTCTGAGAAAGTGAATAAAGCTGAGGATGTCGGAGAAGTTTTACTGGCTTATGAGGGGTTTTCTTACTCTGTTGGTAAAGTTGTCTCTCATGTCGGTAAAGGTGGAGAGGGCTGGCAAAGTAAATGGCTTTACAATGGAGAAATTCTTAAAGGCGCTCTCGAAGCTCCGGAAGGTGTGCTTTTACCTCGTTCGGAAGGACAGCACCTTTTATTGAAGAAAACTGGCTGTGAAAGATATCTTGATTGCTCAACAAAGGGGCCTTTTGCAAAAGCTTGGCTTAGAAATAAGTACCGTAAAGTCGGTGTGACTGGAAAGTCTATCTATATATCTTTTATATATCAGACCTCAGCAACCAGGCAGCGTCATGAATTTATGTTATTAAGAGATAAGGCTAAAGTTGCATCTTTTGGCAATAATGTTCTCTCTAAAAAAGAATTCAATTTGAGTGTTGGACAGCAGAAGTCCAACCCAATAACCGCTGGTAATAACAAGGTGAATTTTGTTGTTCTAAGGATTGATTATAAGAGCGGTGACGATGAAGTGTCGGTGTATATGAATCCACCATCATTAGATGAAGAGCCGACAGGTAGTGCTTGGAGGAGTCAGCTAAAAGGTGATTTAACTTTTGATGGAATAGGGATAAGTGCTGCGGGCATTCCCATTTTAAAGATCGATGAAATTCGCATTGGGAATTCTTATAAGTCGGTTACTGCCAGATAAAAAAAGGTAGAGTTTGAGTAACTCTACCTGTTTATTTAATTAAAGACTGAGTATTAATCTTCAGCGAGTGCAGCTTCTTCTAGTTCCGCTTCTGCAAGTTCCGCCTCAATTTCACCTAGGTGTTCGCCTTTATGGCTATCGAGCATTTTGCTGAATTTTTTATCTATTTGCTTTTGAAGACGTCCAACAGCTTTGTCGATAGCATCGTACATATCATCCATTACCGCTTTTGCATCGATATTTGTTTTAGTGCCGTGAACGACTATTTCTGCTCTGAATTTTTTATGGTCTGTGTCGAGAACGACTTCAGCTTTATTGAGATTGTTTGTATGGTTAAGACTTTCAAGGCTTGAAATGACGCTATTTTTCATAGCCTCTGTTAAATCCATGTGACGAGCAGATACGATAATGTCCATAGAGACCTCTTTTGTTAGTTTTAGTCAATGATGCCTATTATAGCAGTTTTTTGGCATAGAAACCATACCTATGTTTTAACTTACATTAGCAGAAGGCATTATGAAAATTTTATGACATGGAAGGGAGTATATGGTATCCGAAAACGGTCAGGATGACACAGTTGTCGAGAGACAAATTGTCTCAATCTGTGATTTTATGGGAAGTAATATATTGAGGCTTCAGGGATGAATTCTTCCAAGTTGCGTATGCGGGTTTCATTTGAAGGGTGAGTAGATAAGAATTCGGGAGGCTTTTCTCCACCCGCTTTTGACATCCGTTTCCAAAACCCAATAGAGGCATATGGATCGTAACCTGCTCTTGCCATTAACTGAAGACCAAGTTTATCAGCTTCGGTTTCCTGGTGTCTGCCAAATGGCAGCACAACACCGACATGAGCACCTGCTCCAAAGGCTGCCAAGAACATATTTTGAGTACCAGAGTCTTGCTCATTTAAACTGACAGCCAGAGCGAGAGTTGCCAGAGAAAGGCCAATGGCTTGTGTCATTCTTTCATTGCCATGTCTGGCGACGGCGTGAGCAACTTCGTGGCCCATAACTACAGCTAAGCCAGTTTCGTCCTTTGTATATTTAAGAATTCCAGTATAAACCGCAATTTTACCGCCAGGCATACACCAGGCATTTGCTTGTTTATCGTCTTCAATAACATTGAATTCCCACTCAAATTTCATTTCGACACCTTCTTCTTGAAGGAGTTCATCAACTGCTTTGGCAATTTTGTTACCAACTCGACGAACCATTTCAACCGTTTTTTTATCTTTTGAAAGCTTAGAGGATTCTAGGACTTTACTATATTCTGAGTTGCTCATAGATAGCATTTGGCTTGCAGGAATAGGAGCAAACTGTGTTCTGCCGGTTCCAGGAACGGTTGTACATGAGAAAAGATATATAGAAGAAATAAGAGTAAATATAGTTCGAGCAAAAAATTTCATAGCAAAACCTTAGTTGTTTCTTTACTTAACTAGTAATCAAAGGTTAGTGAGCTTTCACGCAGTAAATGATGAAAAAATAGATATTTTTAATGCATCATTTCAATAATTCGGCGATGTGAAGCATCGTTGAAGTTACTGGCAAGTAGTTCGTGGGATGAAATGACATCAACAAAATCTTTCTTTTGGAGGGAGAGAACTAAGGCTTCAGTAGACGCAGTAGTGATTGTTGCTGTACGGGGAATATCTCTTATAAGGGCAATTTCGCCAAAGTATTCGCCTTTAGATAAAGTAGTAACTTTATGGTTCTTTTTATCATCCCGGTCTACATGTACATCACAATCGCCTTCAAGAATGATGTAAAACTTATCGCCTTCATCGCCTTGTTTGATTATCTTATCATCCTGTTTGTAGATTTCTTTTTGCATCTTTCCGGCGAGTAAGTTAATTAAACTTGAATCTAATTCACGGAAGAGAGGAATAGATTTAATTAGTCTGAGGTAATTTAGAGTTGCTATGATATTCTCTTTTTTCTCTGGATTAAAGCCAAGGAATGCATCGAAATCTTTTTTCTTTATGTAAAGAACAGTTGTTTGTTCACATGCTCTAACTGAGGCTGTGCGTGGAGATGCTGTAAGAAGGGCAATTTCACCAAAAAATTCATTTGCCATAATGTAAGAAACGACCTGACTTTGGCCTGCCATATTTTCAATTTCTACTTGGACTTTTCCTTCTGATATAATGTATAAACGATCGCCTTGATCATGTTGTTTGATAATCAACTCACCTTCTTCGTATGAGCTTGTATGAAGGCAGTCTTTTAATTGAGACAATTGTGGGCCTTGGATATCATCAAAGAAAATGGTGTTTGCAATTAATTGTTTTTTCTTATCGTCACTCATAGTGGTGACGGTGTGGTTTATGGCGTATTGGGAAAGTTCCCCAACTCTGGATTTGATAACTACCCTGGCTTGGGAGTGGAGATGGTCATCAATCTCCTGTAATAAGTTGGTTGTGTAACTCTCACCGCAACATTCATTAGTTAATTGATGAACTTTATGGAAAGAGTTTTTATATATTTCACCAAGAGTATTGATGTTGTCGTCATCTTTAGGAATATTTGTTAAGTCCCAGTTCCACTGCATTTTTTGAGCATATTGCTTAAAGTTACTTTTAATGTAAGAGCTTCTCGATGCACCAAAGTCTGTAGATACGGCATTTAGGGTAGAGTCTATGATATACTGAAAGCCAGTGACAAGTGATAACTTTTCATTTTCACCATCTTGTAAAGGAAATATTGGTAGGTCTTTGGTTTCTCGGTAGTATACAAAATGGTAGGCCTCGGTGCCAATAAGTAGTAGCATGGAGGCTGCAGCAATTGATTCCCAAACGTGCAACTTTGCATGACCTGCAAAAACCAGTATAGAAAAGTAAAAAAGCAAGTGAAGCGCAAATACTATTGAAAATGTGGGAGTAAAGATCTCAGTTTTTCTCTTGTAAATAATGGCTGGTATGGTAAGGATTGCGCTGATTGAAAGTATTATGAAACAATAGAGTGAAATTGTACTATTGCTCTCGGGAACAGTCACGCTGTTGGAAATGTTCAGGGAGAATTGACTGTGAAGGTACCAGAAGCCTGCGACACCTAAAATCAGTAAAACTGTAATAATACCTGAGTCTATACGAGATTTGATATATTCAGCCCAATCGACTTTAATAGATGATAGAGAATACAGTAAAAGGGACAGGGACAGGGACAGTAGAGCTATTACAATAAACAGGCCAGAAGCTTGATAAGCAAAACATTTTAATATAATGAATGAGCCAATAGATACTGTGAATAGAACAATAGCAAGACTTTGCATTTTGGCGTGAGATTTAGCCTGAGCCTTAGCTAGCTGTAGGGATTTGGTAATTACAATTAAGGCAGATGCTATGGCTAGGATTATGTACAAGATGTATCGCGTACTTTCATCTGTTACTCTTATCAAGAACAGTAAACAAACAGCTATACTAAACATAAGCGCAACCATATTTCGGCTGGCTTGGAATAAAGATAAACTGGTGACTGAATTGATAAAGAATTTGTACATCAGATAAGAGCTGATGATAATTCCACTAATGATGGGTAGAATCAGGGCGCCTAGTAAAATTAAGGTAGACGTAGCCTGGTTTTCGTTAAAGAGACCGCTGAGTATAGCAGAATTTTGTGATATCGCAGTGAGAAGAAGCTGGGCTGTTCCTGCCAGCCAGAGCAGGGCGCCTGCACAGAACATAATGTAGATAATATTGTCACCCTTTTCAGATCTTTCAGGAGCGAAAAAACTTTTAATGTGACTTTGGATGAAGTTCATCGAACTACGTCTCAAATAGAGTTCATCAAGATAATCTGCGCAAGCAAGGTAAAGGTCTGAGTTGATCAACGGACAGCAATGATAAAGTAGGTATAATATCTGGTAAAATGCTATCTGGTAAAATAGAAGGGAGGCTTCAGGTGAGAAGCTTTTTAAGGTAGAAAGAGTCAGTAGAACGCCTGAAATACCAAATACGGCAATCATCCCAGAAAGTCTAAGCCAAAAGCGTTGGCCTGCTTTAAGAATTGTGACACCCGGGGCTTCTAGATACAGTCCCCAAAAGCCGTATTCTGATAATATACCGGCGGTTTTGATTTTGATTCTATGTTTTCTGTGAGCCATGCATAAACATGTAAATCTCACGATTGCAGCGGCTAAGATTGAAAGTGCTAAGATTCCTAAACCAAGAGTTGTATTATTATTATAGACAAACAGAGGGGGAGCGGATTGGAGGTTCTCACTGCTCTGGCTTATAACATTTGTGCCATATAGGCCAAAAGCTATGAGTATAAAATAGCTTACAGGATTTATGAACAGTATACCGGGGAATGGGTATAGAAAGGCTGCTAAGGAGCTTATACCTGGAATTTTGAACTGTAGTTTAGAACCTTCAGTATCTGACTCATCAGTTGTAATTTTTCTTTCCGAATCAATTAAAATACCATTTTGCCACAATCGAAATGTTAAACTACGGATCATAGATAAGGCTATTTTACCTTTAGCTTCCATGAATTCAGCAGCTAATTCGTCAATGGTTTTCTGACCATCCATAAGTTCAAATACGTATTTCTCATCTTCAGAGATAACACAGTAATTTTCATCTGAACTTTTAAGACTGAAGCGATGAGCTGGATTCTCGGATGCCCGGTCAAATACCTCTATGCCCTTATGAAAAGGCTTGTATGTTGCCATATCATGCGGAAAGTCGGATAACAGTGATATTGTCGTTTTTTCTTTATTGGCCATTGATTCGCAAATTATCCCAACAAATTTACCCTTCCCAAAGGTAGATTGTTTATAATACCCCTATATGAGCAGTTGTATCTATCATCTATTATATAAGAAACAAAAAGCTTTGTGAAGAGCTGTCAAGTGAATTTATTGACTGGGGCAACGGATAATACACAACAGGAATGTTCTTCAATTAAGAATTTTATATTGTAGTTGCCTATGGTTAGTCCGTGAGGTTCACTACGTGTCTTTTTCTTCATATAAGCAGGCCTGGGGTCATTGCTGAGTAGCTCTTTGATTTGTTCTTTTAGGTGTGGCTTTCTTCCTAAGAAGTTATTAGCTGTTTCAGAAAAAGTAACTTTCAGGTTGTCCCAAGCTTCGTTTTGCCAGTTAAAAGTAGCCTGTTCTGGAGTGTCAAACTCAGAGTAAGGTTTGATGTCTAAGACTGGAGTTTCATTCATCAGATCGTGGTTACTTATAAGGATATATATGTGATCACTTGTTTTAGTTATTCCTTTAAATTCCACTAAAGAAAGACCTATCGGATTTGGTCGGTAAGGACTGCGACTGGAGAAGACTCCGACGTATTTATTTCCACCTAATCTCGGAGGGCGTATTTTGGGCTTGTCAGGAATTTTCTTCAATTTATCGAAAACAAATATAACCCAAATATGGCTGCATCCTTCAAGGTCCTGAATAGCTTCTTGATTGAACCTGGTTTTGGGCATTTTAATTTGTGCATCTGATGAAGGTGACAGCCCAGGCTGTCTCGGGATTCCGAATTTTTCTACAAAGTTGCATTCGATAATTCCAATTGTAGAAAAGTTAAACATCTTTTTTCCTTACAAAATGGACATACCTTTTGACATTTACGGCTGGTATAATCATCCGTTCAAATACCATGCCACCACAAGATTCAATTTGGGGAGTTATGTCTTCACCGTGAATAAGGCATAAACATTTAGTCCCTTGTATTGTGTTTTTGATAATTGAAATCTCTTCTTCATGGTCTCGCTCACAATGAAAGCCATAAGGAAAGTCAACTATACCGGAGTCGGCAGTGGCTGTAGTTGTCGCAGCATTGTCATTCAAGTATTTCGCTGAATAATTGAAGTGTTGCATGTTTCTTTTAGTCATGTCAACCATGTTTGGATTGAGATCCATTGCAGTGACGTTCATGTTCATTGATGCAGCCTCTAGTGAAAAGGTTCCGGAGCCAGAGCAAAAGTCGATAAGCGATTGACTGCCGAGGCTTTTGAGGTAAAAGACCACAGTATGAGCAAGAATGTGTGGTATGGCGCTGGACATAGTCTCTGGTTTTGAACGATGGACGGACCACTGTCGATGGCACTTTCTAATTTGTTTGCCGAAGAACCATTTGTCCTCAGTTCTGGTTAATATGTATGTAGCCTCAGGATTTTTGAGCTCAGCAGACAGCTTTATGCTCGTAAATAGCTTACTTAAATCATTAAAGCTACATTTCGGTAAAAAGCCTATAGATAAGTTGACGAGTCTGACTTTTTCAAGAAAGGGAAGGTTCTCGGAAAGATACAGTCTGAGCTCTTCCAGACTGTCAGCAGAGTGGAATAAGTCAAGAACAGTTTCTCCAAAAGAAGAATCCTCAATAGAATGAACTTTATCCGCAAGAAAGTAGCGACTTTCTGGGTTCTCTTGTTCATAGATGTGCTTTTGTTCCAGTTCGTAGAGACTGCTGTCTTCATGGTGATAACTGAAAATATGTAAAAATTGCTTCATTCAAGTCCTGATAATTAGGCTTGAAAGTTAATACATGGTCTCAAAAGTAACAGTGCAGATTGTTAATTTGATACTGCTTCGTTGACGTTTTGAATGATAGTATTCATTTTTTGCTGTTCACCGGTCAGATACTGCGCTAGACTTTTAAAGCTGTCTTTACCCTGACTTTTCTCCATATTCTCGGAAATGACCTTAAGGTTGTTGTGTATGGTTGCAAGCTCATCTGAAAGATTGGCAAAGTAGTCATTGTATTGCTGACATGTTCCTGTGGTATTTTGGAAGGTCATGCAACGATCAATATTTGCGATGATCATTTGAATTAGCATTTGCAGTGTAGTTTTAGTATTTTGCGGCAGCGATGTTGTTGCCATCATCTTGTCTGCGTATATGATGCCTAGTAAAGTTTTTTCCTTAGTTTCAGGATTTATTTTGTTTAACGGCAGGCAAACTAGAGATTTGATTTTGAAGTCACGCATAGAGTTACTGGAGGATGCTTCGGCATCTGCATCTTCAATGATCACAGAACCGTCTCCCTGAAGAACTTTTAATAGCATGCTTTTACTGATTTTATAATCCTGTTCTTTTAAATCTAAACCACCAAGTTTACGTGAAACGACTTCTTGAAGTCCCAGTTGGTCGCCTTGCTGCTCTGTGATGAATGCATAACCACGGTCAAGCCCTGTAAGTTTTAGGACTGCATCAACAGAACTGCTAAGTAGTTCTTTAATATCTGTAGAGGAGTGAAGCTCTTGTAAGTAACCGAGTAGAAGCATCAGGCGGTTTGATGTCTGGTTGACCGAGTATTCTTTATCGAGTTTAAGTTGAATACGCTCTTTTTCGGTTTTGATGTTCATGTCACTCTGGCTGAGCTTATGGTAGGTTATTTTTAGCTCGTCAAGTCCCAGTTTAATAAGCGTCCCATTAGTTAACTTTTGTTTAACACCCAATTGGATGTTATGGCCATTAATTAAAACGGGGTTTTCTTTACTGGTTCTTTCTAGAAAGAAAGAGTCATTTTGAAAAATCAGACTACAGTGTTTTTTCTCAAGGCGGTTACTTGGGATTGCGATGTCATTGCTTGTACCTGAGCCGATAGTCATGTCGTAAGGAAATAGAGGCCAGATAAAATCTTTAGGAGCATTACCAGTTCCTCTGCTTTTTAGAAAAGCGAGAGTTGTGAGCTCTTTACAACTACTACAGGAAACATTTGTTTTATCGTTTATTGCTCCGCAGTGGGGGCAAGGGAATGTTTGTATTTGTTCCATTCTTTATCAATCCGCCAGAATTTTTGAGACTACCCAAGTGTAAATAAACCTAAACAACAACTTTACCATAAACAGCGTGTCTGGCAACTTGACAATTGGAAAAAGTCTCTAAATGTGAGCTCTTATTTTAAAATTTGAATGCTACAAGAAAATGATGAAAAGTAAAGTTTATACAGCCTTATTAAAAGTAGCCTTTGCTGTCACGGGGTGCTTGCCCATGTGGCTAAGAGTAGCACTAGGAAGACTGTCTGGAGTCATTCTGCGTGTAGTGGGTTTTAGAAAGGGGATTGTGTTAAAGAATTTAGATATCGTTTTTGGTCAAGGGAATTGGTCGAAGGGGCTTGTCGGAAAGATTTATCGGCATTTTGGTTTGCTCTTCATAGAGATGCTTTACTTTCCTTCTGTAAAACAAAAGGCAGATGGTCATATAGCGAACATTACCGGCCTTGAGAACCTGGATGCAGTTCTTGAGAAAGGCAATGGAGCCTTAATTATTTCAGCTCATACCGGGAATTGGGAAATGACTGTTGGCTGTCTGGCTTCTCGAGGGTATAAAGTTAACACAATTGTTAAACACCTGAAGGATGTAGACAACGATTACTTAAATGAAAAGCTGCGAGGACTAAAAGGTGTAAAGTCTATTTTCAAAGAAAATGCTATGCTGAATATCCGCCGGGCTTTGAAGAAAAATGAAATTTGTCTGATGGTCATTGATCAAAGGTCGAAAAAAAGAGAAGGTGTTGTAACTGATCATTTTGGAAAAGAGACCTGTACTTATGCAGCGCCTTATGTGATTAGTAAACGATTTAAATGCCCTGTTGTTCCGGCTTACAGCTACCGAGATGAAAACTTAAAAGATCATCATGCTCACATTTACCCGGAAGTAAAATTAATCGAGAATCAAGATCCGGATGAGGAGGCTCGATTGAATGTTCGACAGTATTTAAACACACTCGAGGACTTTATTTTGAAATATCCAGTACAATGGATCTGGATGCATGAGCGCTGGCGTGAAAGCCGTAGTTCAAAGAAGAGGAAGTAGTACTCTTATCTGCGACAGTCTTTACAGACTCCAAAAAGGGTAATTTCATGCCTGTGAACCAAGTGCCCTTCAACTTCGCTTGCATGTAGATGCTCGCAGCATTTATGGACATCGATAACTTTTCCGCATTCATTGCAGTGTAGGTGATGGTGATGGTGATCTGCTTGGCGGGAAGTTTCGTAGCGACTTTGACCATCCGGTAGTACATCTTGAGAGATATCTTTGTTTTCTAGTAGGAGCTTAATGGTACGGTAGATTGTAGCTATGCAAATCTGAAGTTTCTTTGCATCGGCTTTGACTAAGATTTCGTTAACAGTTAAAGGGCCTTGGGCATCTTTGATAATCTCAAAAATAGTTTGCCTTTGTTGAGTGTTTCTTTGTCCAATCTTTTTAGGCATCTATTTACTCCGTTGGTGTACTGTTGTATCTTGCATCGACTTTGTTGGTTTCTTTACGAACCAGAGCATTTTGGATAATGGCTATGCATGCTCTTCTTAAACCAACTTCAAAATCATCTGCGGGTAATTTAAGTCTGGCATTATCCACAACCAGGAAATTTGGTGAAGCGTGCAGAATGACTGCAAGAGTGTTATCGTCATTTAAGCCGATCATTTTAATTTTTATGATTTCCAATGCAGCAATTTCTGGTCTTCTTGGAAGATCCAATCTGGCGTATATCTCATTAGCTTGATCATATCTTAAAGCAAAACCTTCATGAAACCGAATAAAGTTTAAAGGCGTAAGGACTTTTTCATCTTCTACTTTTTGCCCCTGGGAATAAGTTTCGCCCATAATAATTGGTAGTATAAGATCATTTCTGCCTTTTGGGATGATCTCACCTTCTTTGTCGATAAGATTACTATTGAAAAATCTGGCAATCGGCTCTTTCTCAACAAAATCAATTTTTAGTGTATCCGGAAAGATAAAACAAACTTCTGAGGACTTTACAGCAACATTTCTGTTTACTAAACGACGAATTCTCTTAAGATCTAATTCGAAAAGGTTGTCCGTGTTTGGGTGAAGGTTGAGTGTGCTTTTAAGGCCTTCAATATTCACTAAGCCTTGAATGTTATCGGGTAGGCCTTTCGCTGTGATTTCGATATTTTTCAGTGTGAAATGCTTATTCGAATTTAAGAATAGGGCTTTGAGACCTACTTTTGAAAGGTAGACGACTAGACAAATACAAAATAGTATGAATATCCAGGCAATCAGTGAAATTATTTTTTCTTTTAAAGCTGCAGAAGCTTCTGCTTTTTTGCCAAGGATATTGTGGTTTTCCATACTTTTATGTGTAATACTTAATTATGCACTTTTGCCATTTTACTAAAGCAAGTTAAGTTGATTCTTAAGTTTTGTCACTTGGAATTAGGTTTTTGTGCTATAAAAATCTAGTTGGATATCGAAAAAAACAATTTTTTAAGGCGAAAACATGGATGACCGTTCTTACGGAGTCATAATCAGTGTCTCAGATCTCGATCAAGCAAGGGTTTTTTACAGGGATATACTTGGGTTGGGTTCCCCTGTTGTAGATAGTAACCACTGGATAGAGTTTCAATTGGGTAATGGGTTGATTTTAGGTGTTCGCTCACAAACTAAAGCAGACAAGCAAAAAGACAGTTCGATTATGTGGGTTTACTATACTCCAGAGTTCGAAGACGTTAAGAACCGTTTGATAGATGCAAATTTTGAGCCCTTGCGTATTCCTGCACCTCCAGTTGGTCTAAAGTCTGAAATTTATGCAGATGCTGAAGGAAATAGATTTACCCTGGCACTTAAGCCGACATAATCTTTACTTAAATAACTTTGTTGAAGGTCCGGTTAAATAGCTGGGTTTTTTGTACTTAGAGAACACCGGGGTAAAGTTGATCGATAGGTCCGGAACAAAGTCTTTCCATCATGCCTGTGTACCATTCTCTTAGTGGTGCAAGTTGACGGCTTTGCTTTACATCTTGTTTAGTTGAGATACCACCAACATGAATAAGTTGGAGTTTAGAGTTTTGTTTGGTTATTTCTTCTGAAGCTCTTTTGACTGCATCAAAACTTGTTTCTTTGATGATCTCACCACTCAAGCCACCTTGATACTGTTGGGTGTAGTAGTCAAAAACTTTGTGGTCTTTACTGCTCAGCTTTGGACGGTAGAAGTCATAGTTTTTTTGTGTATTGAGAAGAATTAAACCATCGATATTTGACCCATCTAACAGCGTGACTGTTTGAGCCGCATTGCCCAAGCTGCCAAGCTTAACAAATATTGGAGTGGCTTTTTTGATTTGAGAAATGGCTTTCAGTCTATCTCCAAGTCCATCATCTGTTTGATGAGCAACGTTGGGGCAAGATTCGTTAATTTCAATAAACTCGACTTTACCAACAGACTTCTCTACACATTCCAGTATGCCATCAAGCTTTTGCTGACCTTCCTGTAAAGGGTGGCCCATGATACTTAAGCCAACAGGGAAATCTTTATCTGGAAATTCTGTTCGAAATTTAGCAATATTTTCAAGAGCTTTATCTACACCAAGACTTGGGAGTCCCAGTGAATTTAGAGCTGAGTGACTGTTTGGCAGTGGGGTCCATGGATTATGTTGCTTTTTACCCATTGGGAAGAGCTTGCCTGTGTGAGGCTCGTTGAGAACTGTGCCGACGACTGCAAAGCCAGAACCTAGAAAATAATTGAATTTTAGAAGAGAGCCGTCTTTATCCAAGCCTGCGGCATTTCCAAGGTCATTTCGAAAAGTTATGCCACAAACATTGACTTCATGTTTGGCGTTACTGACAGGTGAGTCGAGTAGAGTTTGAATTTTTTCTAAAAAGCCTTTGCGGTTAGTAGAGTAAAGCTTCGTGAAGAATTTTGGAGAGAGAGCTCTTGCCATATAAGGCCTAAGAATATGTTCAATTTTTTCTAAAGTCAGCATCGTTTAAATTTTTAAATATCATTTTCGTCAGATCATAGCCTCATTTACTGGAATTGCAGCTAATTGCTTTATGAATCTCAAAAGATTATGTTAGATTAGTTATATAACTGTTAGGAGGTCTATGTGAAAAAAGTAAATGTAAATAGCAATAGGAAGCCAGGTAGAACGACTCAGTACATGAGTGAAAACTTTTCAGATCTTGCAGATTTGGCAAATAATATACTCTTGAAAGGAAGTTCAGATCTCGAAAAAAAGTATGAGACTTTAAAAGAAATGTATGCTTGTATTGAGCTGCTGCTTGAAAAATCTGATCATATTCCGGTTCCATCTAAGTTGAGTAAGATACTGGCGAAGATTGAATCGGCAGGAGATGAACTTTACGAATATATGCAAAGTTCTAAACCCTAAGAGTTGTTTAGCACAACAATAAAAAAGGAGTTTTCGTTGCCGAAAACTCCTTAGTACGTGAGAGAGGACTCGAACCTCCACGGATCTCTCCACTGGAACCTAAATCCAGCGCGTCTGCCAATTCCGCCACTCACGCAGTTTGTTGGTGGTTCTGAATATTCCCACGTTCCCATTTTCTTCAAACCAATTTTTGAAGAAAAATTGATAAAAAATCAATTTTTTGAAAAACTATTCAAATTGAGGCCAATTTATGGGATTGACATAGGGGAGGCTACTCTTAAATTGGTGTGGGGTTCATTAAAAATATTAAATTGGGAATAGGAATAATGCCTGCTAAAAAAGCAAGTCCTTATAAAGAAGCTTTCCTTAAGCGTGTCGAAATTACTGTTGGTAAAAACCTTGAAGACTGTACTAAGTTTGATCTTTATACGGCTCTCGCCTATGCAGTACGAGATGTAATCGTCCGGCAGTGGGTTCAGACCCAAAAGGCACAAGCTGAGTCCAGCGCTAAAAAAGTCTACTATATATCTCTAGAATTTCTTATGGGAAGAACTCTAGGGAATACGCTGATTAACAGCGAGCTTTTTGAAAAGGCAGATGAAGCTCTGAAGGAACTTGGAATTGAGTTAGAAGATCTTCTCGATGAAGAAGCGGATGCAGGACTTGGTAATGGTGGTCTTGGCCGTCTAGCAGCATGTTTCCTAGACTCTATGGCAACACTTGATTTACCGGCTTTCGGATCAGGCATTCGTTATGACTATGGTATTTTTAAACAGTCTGTTAACAATGGTTATCAGGTAGAAGAGCCGGACAACTGGCTCAGAAACGGTAATCCGTGGGAAATCTGCCGTCCAGAAAGAAAGAAGGCCATTCACTTCTACGGTAAGTCTACAACTTTCAGAGACCATGATGGTAAGCTTTGGCACTCATGGATAGATACTGACGAAGTTATTGCTATGCCATTTGATACACCTATCCCGGGTTACGATACAGAGACTGTAAATACACTAAGGCTTTGGTCTGCGAAATCTGTCTTTGGTTTTAACCTTGAGGAGTTCAATAAAGGCGACTATGTCAATGCGAATTTGCAGTTGAGCCTCAATGAAAATATTTCAAAAGTACTTTACCCGAATGACAATAATTATGAAGGTAAAGAGCTTCGCCTGAAGCAGCAGTATTTCCTGGCTGCAGCGACAATTATGGATATCATTGAAGATCTTAAAGAAGACGGTGTTGAACTGACTAAGATGCATGAGAAAGTTGCTATTCAGTTAAATGACACTCACCCGGCAATAGCGATTCCTGAACTTATGCGCATTCTTATGGATGAAGAAGGTGTTGAGTGGGAAGCAGCCTGGGAAACTTCTTCAAAAGTTTTTGCTTATACAAACCATACTCTTCTTGCTGAAGCATTGGAGAAGTGGCCGGTACACCTCATTGAAAAGCTTCTTCCGCGCCATATGGAAATTATCTATGAAATTAACTATCATCACCTGCGTCAGGTAGCCAACCTCTACCCAGGAGACAACAACAAACTTGGTGCTCTTTCCATTATTCAGGAAGGTAGCGAAAAAATGGTTCGCATGGCTTATCTGGCAATCGTTGGTTCACACAGCGTGAATGGTGTTGCTGCACTGCATACGGAGCTACTCAAGCATGGTTTGGTTAAGGATTTCTATGAGTATTCACCAGAGAAATTTAATAATAAGACAAATGGTATAACCCCTCGTCGTTGGTTAAAGAAGTGTAATCCAGGTCTATCTTCGTTAATTACTGAAAAGATTGGTAAGGAGTGGACTAATGATCTGGATCAGTTAACCAAACTTGAGAAATTTTCCAGTCAGGTGAAGTTCCGCAATTCTTTCCACGAAATAAAGCAGCTGAATAAGCAGCGATTAATTGACTACATAACCGCTCAGTTCGACGTTAAGATTAACCCGGATTCAATCTTTGATATTCAGATTAAACGTCTTCACGAATACAAGCGTCAGTTGATGAATGTTTTTCACTGTATAGCGCTTTACCAGGACCTTAAAGAAAATCCAAATGCTGATTTTACACCAAGGACGGTGATCTTTGCCGGCAAAGCAGCTCCAGGGTATTGGATGGCTAAACAGGTCATTAAGTTAATTAACTCTGTAAGTACAGTGGTAAACAATGACCCGGAAATCAACGATAAGCTGAAAGTTCTATTCCTGCCAAATTACAGTGTTTCTATGGCAGAAGTACTTATTCCTGCTTGTGATCTTTCTGAGCAGATTTCAACTGCCGGTAAAGAAGCATCTGGTACAGGAAATATGAAGTTCGCTCTGAACGGTGCTATGACTGTTGGTACTCTTGATGGTGCAAATGTTGAGATAAAAGACTGCGTCGGTGACGAAAATATTTACATCTTCGGTTTGACTGTTGAAGAAGTTCAAAATTTGAAGAGATCTGGATATAATCCTCATAATTACCTTTACCATGGTTCAAGACTTCGCAAAGTTTTTGATCTTATTGAAAGTGGCTTTTTCTGCCCTGAGGATCAGGATTTGTTTAAGCCAATTATTGAAGCAATTACTTGTCATGGCGATCAGTATATGGTGGCGGCAGATTTTGATTCTTACTATGAAATTCAGCAGCAGATCAGTAAAGATTTCCGCGTTCTTCCAGAGTGGACCAAAAAGTGTATTGCCAATGTAGCGAATATGGGGATGTTCTCCAGCGATCGTACAATTAAGCAGTATGCAGATGAAATCTGGAATGTGAAGCCACTTAAAAAGTAATGTGATTATTAAACGTGCCGCCAGATATGGTGGCGGCATTTTTGTATATGGGACTATTTCGAAAAAAACTAAGTTCAGTAAATAATGAACTACTACTGGTTGCGAAGCTGTGCAGGGAAAAGCCAGACCTGCGTACACAGCTTATCTTTGTATTAGAACAGCCTGAAGAGAAAAGGCTGGAGCTCATAAGCAAATGGCTTGAACTGCTTCCCGAAGAAAGTGAACTTTATAAAAGTTTACAGCTCTTGAATGAAGGTGATATAGCTTTAGCCATGCTTGATGAATTGAAAGGAATGAGCGATGCACAATGACCTCTTAAAAGTTCTAGTAACTGAATCACAAATTGCTAATAGAGTTGTTGATATAGCAGAAGAGATAACAGATTATTATCGCGGTAAGCCTCTGACAGTTATTTGCTTGTCGAATGGTGCCATCGTTTTTGCCGCTGATTTAATTCGTCGAATTCCAATTCCTTTGCAGTTGGATTCAATTTCGGTGTCCTCTTATCGAGGAACGGAAAGTACCGGTGAGATTCATATGCATAAAGGTCTGAGGCTTTGTGTGAAGGATAGAGATGTTTTGATCGTCGATGACATACTGGATACCGGTTTAACTTTATCGAGAGTGACCGAAGAAGTCCACAAGGCATCACCAAAGTCTGTGCAGACTTGCGTTCTTCTTAATAAGCCTGCCCGCCGTCGTTTGGAAATCGAGCCTGACTTTTCTGGTTTTGAAATTGAGGATCACTTTGTAGTGGGGTATGGATTAGACTATAATGAAGCATATAGAAATTTACCCTGTATCGGTATTTTGAAACAGGAAATTTACCAATCTCAAGGAAACAGATGAAGAATAAAGAAGCAGATTCACTACTCAAATTTATAGATGCCAGTCCAACTCCTTACCATGCAGTTCAAAATATTGCCAAAGAATTGCGCGATGCCGGAGCAGAAGAGCTAAAGGAAAACGAAAGCTGGAATTGTGAAGCGGGTAAGTCCTACTATGTCATTCGCAATGATTCGAGTATTATCGGTTTCAAAATTCCATCTCAGGAAAATGCTAAAGCAAGTGCTTTCAATATAGTCGCAGCACATACAGATAGTCCGTGTTTGAAACTTAAACCTATGAAGAAAGACAAGGTCGGAAACTACCAGCAATGGGGAGTGGAAATTTATGGCGGAGTTCTATTGAACTCATGGCTTGATCGCGACCTTTGTTTGTCCGGCCGCGTAAGTTATGTTCAAAATGGCGAACTTAATCATAAGTTGATTTCTATTGACGATAAGTTTTTTAGAGTCCCACAGTTAGCGATTCACTTAGATCGTGAGGTTAACAAAGGTTTGAAGCTGAATGCAGAAACTCACATGGTTCCGGTCATTGGGCTTGAAAGTAAAAATGAGTTAGATTCTGAAATTCTTAAAAAAACTGCAGTTAAAGGCCTCAAGCAAGAAGACATAAAGTCTGTCGATTTATTCTTTCACGATGCCTTGGAAAGTACCTATGGTGGCTTAAATGATGAATTTATATATGCTCCGAGAATTGATAACCTGGCAATGTCTCATGCTGCATATAGAGCTCTAAATAATTTTTCTTCAAAATCTAAAGTGAGTATGGTGGCTTTGTTTGATCACGAAGAAGTCGGGAGTGAGTCTGCACAAGGGGCTTGCTCAAACTTTCTGAGTTCTACTTTAGAAAGAATTGCTCTCTGTATAGGTAATGAAAGAGAAGATTATCTGAAGATGCTCTCTGAGTCTTTCTTGATTTCAGCAGATATGGCTCATGCATTACATCCTAATTACATGGAAAGGCACGATGGAGAGCACCGACCACTGATTAATCAAGGGCCGGTTATTAAGACCAATGCACGTCAGCGATATGCAACAGATTCCAGAACCTTTGCGCGCTTTGCGATGTTCTGTGATCAAGCAAAAGTGAAGTATCAGGTATTTGCCGGTCGAAATGATATTCCTTGTGGTTCTACTGTGGGTCCTCTAGTTTCAAGCAGGCTGGGAATGGATACTTTAGATGTTGGTAATCCACAATTATCTATGCATTCAATTCGCGAGATGGCAGGCTCCGAAGATCATAAACAAATGATCAAAGTTTTCGGAGAGATGTTTAAAGAGTAAAGAACTCTTGAAAATCTTACTCGAGTGACTAATATTCGGGCAAAAGACAGGATTTACTTATGGACGATTACGAATGGAAGAAAACTATTTATACAGTTGCTCTTCTAATCTTGTGCCTCATTGGTTTTGTGGTCACACTTATTGTTATAGATTAAATCATGTAGTTTTCCACAGGCGAGATATTGCTGTGAATACACTCAATTGCACTTGGTAAGGTCGGGTAGAAGTTTTCCCGGCCTATTTTTTGGGTTAGCCCGGTATTTTCTAAGGTTTCGTAAGAGTGTTTAGGGAGCCCGGCAAAAACCAGGGTCAGTTTATTTTGTTCAAAGGTGTCGAGAATCTGTCTTAAGCCCCATTCTCCTGATGCATCTATTCTATTTATGCCGTTTGCGACTACGATTATGTGAGTTGCATCTGGATTGTAGGCGACTGTGTCGAGGAGCTTTTCCTCAAAATATGCCATGCTGGCAAAAAATAATGAACAACGAATACGCATGATAGCGATATTTTGGCTAGAGCTATTGGCAACGACTTCAGCTTTATCGTCTGGATCTGGAGTATCGTGACCGTAGATATGCACTTGTGGCTTAACTGTGCGATACATGTACATACCAAAAGTGAGGATGCCTCCAATGATTATGCCGTAGACGATTTGTGGAGCGAAAAGAATAGTGAAAATCAATGTGACAATGGCGCCAATACCATCATTCCTATTAGCTTTCCAGGAGAGGCTGATAGGGTTGAAGTTAATCAGATTAATCACCGACATGATGATTAGTGCCGATAGAGTCGATTTAGGTAAGTGATACAGGTAATCCGTAAAGAATAAAAGAACGATTAAAACACCCATTCCGGCAAATATATTGGCCATACCTGTTTTGGTTTTGCATTCAAGACTTAAAGCAGACCGGGAAAACGATGCACTCGTAGGGTAAGCCTGACAGAAAAAACCGCCCACAGCAGCTACGCCCTGAGCCATTAGATCCTGATTGAGGTCCATTGGCTGTTTAGTTTTCATAGAGACTGCTTTAGAGATGGCGAGGACTTCCATGAAGCCGATTAGAGTGACTATGAGAGCTGCAGGGATCATTTTGAAGAAAGTCCCCCAAAAACTTTGTTGCTCAGCTCCAGGGAAATCCCATGCCGGAAGGCCAAAATCCGGAAGCCCGTCTGGAATGTTGCCAACTACAGGAGAACCATAGTTGGCTTCATAGCCAATAAGCTTGGAAATAAATATAGAAAGGAGTACGACGATAAGCGCACCGGGAAGTTTGGGCGCTAGTTTTTTGAAGCCTAGTAGAAGAGCCACTGAGCCAAGGCCAAATATCATAGTCATTGTATTAAGTGAACCGACATTTTCCGCTGTGAAAAGCAGGTCGTTGATGAAACCACCAAAGCCAATATCTTTTTCGGCCGGCCCTTGAATACCTAGCAATCTATTAATCTGCGATAAGCAGATAACTAAGGCTCCGCCATTGGTAAAACCAATGATGACCGGGTGTGAGATAAAATTGACCAGGGTGACCATTTTAAAGGCACCCATGAGTAGCCTGACGACTCCAACACAGAGAGCCAGTACTATCGCCATGGTAGTGTATTTATTGATATAATCTTGTCCATTTAGTCCTGCAGCTAAAGGCATTAGAACAGATGCAGTGACAATTGCTGTCATGGCTGTAGGACCTGAGGCAATCTGCGGGAGGTGTCCCCATAGGGCAGCCAGGATAACCGGCACGAAAGAGGCATAAAGACCATAATAAGACGGCAGTCCTGCAAGTTCGGCATAGGCCATGGATTGCGGAATTAACATCAAGGCAAGAGTTAAGCCGACAATTGCATCGCTTTTCAGCGTAGCTGCATCAATTGGAAACCAATTGAGAAAAGGCAAATACTTGTTCTTCTTCTCTTTTTTCATTAATTCTTTTAAATCTTGCGGGGTAGAGTTCATTCAGGATATCTTAATTATTGTACTAAATCAATTTATTCTTACCATCTAAATAGCGAATAGGTGACATTTGCTTACTTGCAAAGTCGGAAATATTCAGCGATTTAAACATTCACAGTAAAGATTCTTGTAAGCGGCTTAAATAGCTTAACTGCTTGAGCTGATTTTGTAGGTTCTTTTAACCGGTTAAAGAATGGTGTAATTTAGTAGTAGGGAAGTTAGTTGAATTTTTCTATCTTTTAGGAGGTCTGCTATGAATAAAATGAAAGCTTTGGTTAAGAAAGATGCAGCTCCAGGATTGTGTCTGGAAGAAGTTTCTATTCCTAAAATTGGTATAGATGATGTACTGATCAAAATTCACCGAACGGCAATCTGTGGAACCGATATTCATATTTATAAATGGGATAAATGGGCCAGTGAGACGATACCGGTTCCTATGCATATAGGCCATGAATTTAGTGGCGAGGTAGTTGAAGTAGGCAGCAATGTTAAAGATTGTGAGGTTGGCGAAATCGTAACAGGAGAAGGGCATGTTATTCAAGGTTCCAGCCGTTGTATACGAACAGGCAGAGCTCATTTAGCAAAAGAGACTTTAGGTATTGGGGTTAATCGGCCCGGAGCCTTTGCAGAATACTTGTGCTTGCCAGCCGCCAACGTTTGGCACAGTCCTGATATTTCCAAAGATCTCCTTAGTATTTTTGATCCATTCGGAAATGCCACAAATGCGGCACTTTCATGGAATCTTGTAGGTGAAGATGTTCTCATTACAGGTGCAGGTCCCATTGGCATAATGGCTGCAGCTGTTTGTAAGCATGCTGGTGCTCATTGTGTAGTCATAACAGATGTAAATGATTACAGGCTCAAGCTTGCTGAAAAAATGGGTGCTACCAGAGCAGTGAATGTTCTCAATGAGAATTTAAATGATGTAAAGAAAGAGCTTAAGATTCGAGAGGGCTTTGATATCGCTTTGGAGATGTCTGGAGTTCCCTCTGCTTTTGATACTATTTTAGATCACATTATTCATGGTGGAAAGATTTCAATGCTGGGTATTATGCCGGATCATACAAGCATCAATTGGTCTAAAGTTATTTTTAAAGGTTTGATGATTAAAGGGATTTATGGTCGGGAAATGTATGAGACCTGGTACAAGATGGATGCCATGGTCCATTCAGGGCTGGATTTGAGCCCAATCATAACTCACAGATTTAAATATATAGAGTTTGAAAAAGGCTTTCAAAAAATGCTGACTGGAGAGTCAGGAAAAGTTATTTTGAATTGGGAGGATTAGTATGGATGCGAATTTTCTGAAACACTTAAAAAATGAAGTAGGCGGCATTAAAGAAGCTGGGCTTTTCAAAGGAGAGAGGATCATAATAAGCTCTCAGCAATCCCATATAAAAGTTGCCGATGGCTCAGAGGTGATCAACATGTGTGCCAATAACTACCTGGGAATGGCTAATTCCCCTGAATTGATCGATGCTGCTAAAGAGGCCATGGATTCTCATGGTTTCGGTATGGCATCGGTGCGATTTATATGTGGTACACAGGATTTGCACAAGAGTCTGGAACAGAAACTAGCTTCATTTCTTGGAATGGATGATGTGATTTTGTATTCATCTTGTTTTGATGCAAATGGCGGGCTTTTTGAAACTATTCTCTCAAAGGAAGATGCGGTGATTTCTGATGAATTGAATCATGCCTCTATCATAGATGGTATTCGTTTGTGCAAAGCTTCGAGATATCGCTATAAAAATAATGATGTGGCCGATTTGGAAAAGCAGCTTCAGCAAGCAGATGCGAATGATGCTCGTTATAAGTTGATTGCGACTGATGGGGTTTTCTCGATGGATGGCTATATCGCAAATTTAAAAGCTATTTGTGACCTTGCAGATAAGTACAATGCCTTGGTTATGGTGGATGATTCGCATGCCGTTGGTTTTATTGGAGAAAAGGGGCGAGGTACACATGAATATTGCCAGGTTATGGATCGTGTAGATATCATTACAGGAACTCTTGGTAAAGCTTTAGGAGGTGCAAGCGGAGGATATACTGCAGCCCGTCAAGAGATTGTTGATATTTTACGTCAGCGTTCTCGGCCCAATTTATTTTCGAATTCTATAGCGCCTGCAATTGCCGGAGCTTCCATTAAAGTTTTAGATATGATTGAGAGTGCTCCGGATAAACTTGCTAAGTTGCGAGCAAACACTCAAAAATTTCGAAGCGGTATGAAAGACGCCGGTTTTGAAATTTTAGAAGGAGAGCACCCCATAACTCCTGTCATGTTTTATGATGCTAAGATTGCTGCGGAAGCAGCTGACCGTTTACTTCAGAAGGGAGTATATGTAATTGCTTTTTCTTACCCGGTAGTACCTCAGGAAAAGGCTCGAATACGAGTTCAGATTTCAGCAGCACACTCAGATGAAGATATTTTAAAAGCCATTCAGGCTTTTAGTGAAGTGAAGAGCGAAATGAAACTCTAGTATCTTTGGAACGGATAAAGTTTGGGTGCTCTTAGTATCTGACTGAGCTCATCTAAAGCAGTTAATATTTCTTCATATAGAAAAGGATCGGCGAGGTCTTTGGGGGCGAGATCGTCTCTGTAGTGCTTTTTTACCCATTTCTTCAGTTTTTTATACAGCTTGTTGGTGAATAGAAAACTTTGGTTGACTGCCTGTATTTCTTTGTCGTTCATTAAAACTCGCAGTCTGAGACAAGCTGGTCCACCACCATTACTCATACTCTGCTTTAGATCGAAATATTTAACTTGTGAGACAGGATACTTCGCATCGGCGATGATTGAATCGATGACAGCTTTGGTTTTTGTACTTTGCCGACATTCTTCAGGAGCGATAAGGATCATTGAGTCATTGTCCAAAGTGACTATTTGTGAATTGAAGAGGTAGCTGTTGATGGACTCTTCGACTGATAACTCTTGGCTTTTTACACTCTTAATCAGTAGTTGTTCATGACATCGTTCCAAAAATAGTTCAGAAATAGAATTCAATGTTTTCTTTTGAGACGAAAAAGCAGTTTCATGTGTTAGCAGAAAGTTTCCGTTACTGGTCGAGATAACATCATTATGAAAAACTCCCTGATCAATAACTTTGGGGTTTTGCCTGATGAGAAAAGAGTTCTTTTCTGTGAGCTTATGTTGGCGGATAATGGATCTTGATGCGGAAAGGTGTTGTCTTGCTGAATATCTTTTACTGGAAACTCTGCCTTTTTCTTTTCCATAAACGAATAGCTCTAGGCCCTTTGAAAAATCTTTTGAGGAAAGTCGCATGTGATTCGCACCCCCTTCATCTGCAAGTTCTTCTGTTTGAGGAAGAGGTTGATGCACTTCAAATAACTTTTTGTTACTAAAGATTTGTTTGAGATTAAAGTGAGTGTGATCCGCTTCTATGGAGCGGTGAAAGTTTGAGTTGAGATTAGCCGTAGTTAAGTGAAGTCTTATGTCTTTTGTGTCACATGAAGGTGATACCGTTGCAGCATTGGCTGTCCACATAGATGAAGAGCTGTAAACCGCAGCAAGAAGCTCCGGAGCAGAGCTAGCAGCTTTAGAGATAATCTTTTTGGGGTTTCCTGAGAAACCCAGTTTTTTTAGACAGGCTAAATCAGGTCTTTGAAGAGGGGGGAGAACTCCTTGAGTTAAACCAAGGTCAAAAAGCGCTTTCATTTTTTCGAGACCTTGAAGAGCTGCAGCTTTAGGGTGTGAAGTATTTTTGCCGTTAGTCGTAGAGGCCAGGTTGCCTTCTGCCAGGCCAGCATAATTGTGGTTGGGGCCAACCAGGCCATCAAAGTTGACTTCACGGAATTTCATAAAACCTCGTAAATATTTAGCTCCTTAGCTAATTTTACGAAGTTTAGGAGATTGTAGCTAGATTAACTTTGTTGGAAGTATTCTTCTAGAAATTGCTCAAAAGATTTTGTCTCAGTGTCTTCTAGATCTTTTTGAGCTTGCAATGAACGACTGGCTTCAGAGATGAAGTGCCTTAGGAGTTCAGAGTTAATTTCTTTGTTTAAGAAAGTGTCATTGTGTTTCGCGGAAATATTTCGGGCAAATGGATAGTAAGAGCATGTGCCTTTTGCCATTTCTTTTAAAACTTTGCCCGAAGGTGTTAAAGAAGAGTCTTCTAAAGATTTTTTAGCGTTTAATAAAGTTTTTTTATAATCTTCGACCTCAAAATTCTCATCGAGGAACTGTGCAACGCTATGTAGATTTTCGAGGCAGTTTGAGGCAAGTTGAGAGAAAGGAACTTCGCCGTTTTCTAAAGTTGATATCTTAAGATCCGGTTTTCGACCTTCAAGGATTGCTTTTTGCTGATTTTTTTGAATCGCTTGCCATTCATTATCACAAATTGGAGGGCTCGGATTAATTAAACAGGCGAGCATGATGATGTCTAATAAATTAAATTGTTCATCTGATATACCAGTTGCTTCAAATGGGTTGATGTCCAGCATTCGGATTTCGACATATTCAACGCCGCGTTTTTTGAGTGCCAGAGTAGGCTTTTCCGCACTGTGCGTAGTACGTTTTGGACGAACAATACTGTAGAATTCATTTTCAATTTGCAGGATACTATCGTTGAGCTGACGGTATTGGCCATCGACTTTTACGCCGATTTTGGCAAACTCTTCAGAAGGTGTGTCTATCGCCTTAGATAAAGAATCTACATATTCTTCAATTGAATTAAATGAAACATTCAATGATTGCTGTTCGTTATTGGTGTAGCCAAGGTCGCTCATTCTCAAGGATGTTGCATGAGGCAAGTAAGCGGTGCAATCATCAAAGGATTCAAGATTGTGCTTTTGACCACTTAAAAAAGATTTACAAAGAGTAGGAGAAGAGCCAGTGAAGTAAAATAACAACCAAACATATCTCTGGAAGTTTCTAATCAGATCAAAGTACTTTACTGATTTGAAATCCTGTAACGATAGTTTGGAATTTTCATGTAGGTGGAGAAACTTCCAAAGCTCTTCAGGGTATGAAAAGTTATAGTGAATTCCGGCAATAGTCTGCATTCTTTTGGTATAGCGCCAAGCAAGGCCTTGGCGGTAAATGTATTTCATTTTACCGATGTTCGATGAGCCATACTCTGCAATTGGTATGTCCTCTTCTGCAGTCAGGATACAAGGCATAGAATGACACCAAAAGCTTTCACCCTTAGGCAGGTTTTGCCTGGCAAATGAATGTAAGCTGAGTAAGAACTCTTGGAGGTCTTTTGACTCTTTGAAGATTGGTGTGATGAATTCGATTAATGCTTCACTATAGTCAGTGGTGATGTACTTATTCGTGAGGGCAGAACCTAACTTCTCCGGATGAGGAGTTTGTGCAAGTTGACCGTCATAAGTTTGTCGAAGACCTTCTTTTTCCATGCCTCTATTGATATATGGAAGTTGCCCTTTCAGACCTGCTGCCCTAAGAGTCTTTAAAGCAGCTGGTAGCTTTTCGAAGTTGTACACAGGATTTCCAGTATTTAGTTTCTGGGAAGAGCTTTTGCAGTGTGGTTGACCTGACGAGTGATTTGATGCCAGTAATCAAGAACTTCCTGTTGCTTGTCGGCAATAAGAATGATAAGTGCGGCTCTGGACCACATACCATTTCTTTCCTGACGCCAGTATTTAGCGCGAGGGTCATTGTCAATGCCTGGGTCGAGTTCATCACGACGAGGCAGCGGGTGTAGGATAGCAACGTGTTCTTTAAGATTTGACAAGTCATCAACAGTGAGACTGAAGTCCGGCAAGGAGCGTTCGCTTTTTTCTCCTCCAGAATCATGTTCGTCTTGGACTCGAGTCATGTAGATGGCATCGGCTTCAGGTAAATGTTCTTTGAACTTATCTGTGACGACATACTCGGTATTTGAATCTTCTAAAATTTTAATGACGTCTTCTTTCATGCGGAACTTTTCCGGAGATGAAAGGATCAATTTAATACCTTCAAAATGGGTTAGAAGTTGAGCCAGGCTTCTTACTGTTCTGCCCCTTAGTAAGTCACCTGCAAGAATAATTGTTTTGTCTTTTAAACCACCGTGATTTTCGAATGAACGTCTAAGTGTATAAATATCCAGCAAGCCTTGCGTCGGGTGTTGGTCTTTACCTGAGCCGGCATTCAAAACGGGAACAGTACGATCGGAGTGTTCAAGAACCCATGCAGCTCTTTCTGCCATGCCTTCTTCAGGGTGACGCATGATGATATAGTCAAAGTAACTTGAGAAGGTTCTTAAAGTATCTTCACTGGATTCGCCTTTAACTTCAGAGCTTATTGAGCTATCGCGAACATCACTGGTTTGAATGCCGAGAATCTGACATGCCGTTCTGAAACTCAAGTAAGTTCTAGTCGAAGGTTGCATGAAGTAGAGCATTGCTTTTTTGTGAGGCAGCAAGGACTGCAAAAAAAGACTGCCTTGTTTTGACTTACTAATGGCACGAATGACATTCGTCAAGTGGTAAATTTCGTCAAGATAAGCACGGTTGAATTGCTGAGCCATGAGGCCGTGATAAGGCTTTTTGCCATGGTTGAATAGTTCAACCTTCTCTGAAATGCTTAGATTGTTAAAACTGTTCCAGTCGTAAGTAAGGAAATCCTTATTCATTGAGGCCTCATAAATTTTGTATCCCTGGGTAAACAGTTAACTGCTTCTTGAGTTAAGAGTATAACTGTTTATGCTTTTTTAAATTAAGTACATTTTTGGAATGAAAAATCAAGCTATGCTTTAACTGGGCTTGCATAAAAGAAGTCTTTTTTTCAAACTATGCGTATTGACTGTATATTAATACAACTGGTATATAATAGGCAATGAGGTATTGTGGATTGTTATCTAACCTCTAATAAAAGTTATTTAGGAGTCAGCGTCAATGGAGCCAAAGAGCCCTAGAGATATCGATCAGCGAGTAAGAGGCTTTTACACAAAAGCACAAGAAGCGGCCAGGCAGCAGAATCTGGATTATGCAATTGAAATGTTTAACACTGCACTAAAACACTGTCCAGAGTTTCGTGACGCTCGCCATGAGCTGAGAAAAGTCGAGTTAGATAAAATTAATCACAAAATGAGCGGCGCTCGTTCAGCTTGGATCGCGACAAAAAGCACCATGGCTCTAAATGTCAAAGGTCCAGGCCTCATAAAAAAAGAGCAATATAGTGAAGCTATGCAAGTAGCAGAAAGTGTACTTGCTAAAGATCCAACAATTCCAGGAGCTCTCAAACTTCTTGCTAAAGCTGCTGAAGAAGGCGATATGGAGTGGTTGGCAATCGATACACTTGATTTTTTGATCAAGTTTCACACCAAAGATATTCCGGCTCTCAAATGGTTGTATGAACTTTACCTTGATAATGAACAGGGAGATAAAGCGGTTCAAACCTGTAGAAAGATTATTGCTATAGAGCCTAATAATGGCGAATATCAGTCAATGTTGAAAAATGCTATGGCTCGTTCAGCTATGGATAAAAGTACATGGATGGAAACGAACTCTAGTGGTCAGACAGCTGCAGCAGCAGGTGGTAAAAATGCAGGAGTCCCAGGGACGCGTGGCCCAGTTCGCGACGAAGTCGCTAGAGATGCAGATTCAGCTCAAGAGTTAATTGAGAAATATCAAGCGATGCTTCAGGCCGGTCAAGATAATTTAGATATACGAAAGAAGCTCGCACGCAGTCTTATGAAAGTTGACCGTTTCGATGAAGCGATTGAGCATTTACAACACGTTTTGGATACAGGCGGCCAAGCTGATCCAAGTGTGCAGAAAATGATTTATACTGCGGTTGAGGGACGTTTCAATACAGCTATTAAAGCGTGGGAAGAATACGCCGAAAAAGGTGACTCAGAAACTGCCCAAGCAGCTACAGAAATAGGCACACTTGAAAAGCAGAAGTCTAATTTCCTTCTTCAGAAAGCCCGTGAAAGAGCTCAGACATACTCAAATGATGCCAATGTGCATATGGAACTGGCAATGATCCTTTGGGAGCGTCAGGAAGTCGATGAAGCACTTCAAGAGTTCCAGAAAGCGCAGGGAAGCCCGCGCCATAGAAAAAATGCAACTTTGCATAAAGCCAAATGTTTTGTCATTAAAAAGCAGTATGATATTGGTATTAAAGAATTTGAGTCGCTTCTCGATGAAATCGAAGTGATGAATGAAGAGAAGCTGGATGTTTTGTATGATTATGCTGGTGCTCTCAAAGAGATGGGCCGTGAAGATGAGAGCATGGAACAGTTCAAGGCCATTTATGAAGTCGATGTTTCATACAGAGATGTAAAAGAAATTATGGATAACCTTTACCAAAAGTAATTATGAATCCAAATAAAAAGGGTAAGAAGATATCTAAAAGGCTTCTTTCCCTGCTAGGTATAGAGTTTAAAGCTGTCAAAGGTAGTGAAACTACTCTGATGACAGATGAGGATGTCATCTCAGGCAAAGGGCTGGTTCTTCCTGACTCTTTGCTTAAAAGGTACAGCATTCAGCGTTTGCTGGGTTTCGGTGGTTATGGTAGTGTATTTCTGTCAAGAGATATAATAATTGGCCGTTTAGTCGCTCTGAAAGTCCTCAATACCGCTCTTAAATCTCATGAAGTAATCTACGAACATTTTATACAAGAAGCCCGTATAGCAGGGCAATTGGATCATGAAAATATCGTAATTATTTACAATGTCGAAGAGCATTCCAACTGTGCTTGCATTGTTATGGAATATCTTGCTGAAGGTAACCTGGCTTTGAGGATTCAGGAGCAGGGGCTTTTTCCCGAGAAAGATGCCGTAAAAATTATCAAAGGTATTTTGGATGGTTTGTCCGTTGCTCACCGCATGAAAGTTATTCACCGCGATATTAAACCAGAAAATATCTTATTTGATCCGAAAGGGCGTCCTAAAATATCTGACTTCGGTATCGCACATTTACCTAAATCTGAAGGTGGAGTTGCCGGCCCGGGTGAGTATAACCCAGTAGGAACTCCTTCTTATATGGCTCCAGAGCAGTTGAAGGGGTCAAAGAAAATTGATAATCGTGCAGACCTATACTCGACTGGAGCGATTTTATACGAAATGCTAACAGGTCAAAGGGTATATAAAATTCCTAAAGGTCTGTCCTTTGAAGAGACAATAAATATCGTCAAGGGGAAAGACTATACTCCAATTAGGGAGCTTAATCCGGAAGTTTCTAAGGAGCTGGAGCAGATAGTAACTAAGATGCTTGCATTTGAGCGCGATGATCGCTTCAGTTCGGCAAATGAAGTGTTGGGTGAATTAAGTCAACTTTCAGTCTTAAGAGATGAAGAAGAGGAAAAAGGTGATTATCAAGACATGCTTTTTACTTCATCGGAAGCTCTTTTAGAAGATGTGATGCGACTTTTGTTAGTTGATGGAGCCATGTCGCCAGCAGAGCGTCGTGAAGTGAATAAACGTGCAGAACGCTTGAAGGTCAGCCCTGAGAGAGCGAGAGCTATGGAAAATAAAATTCGTAGTGAAATGTCACTTACTTCTCTGGAAATCTTAGAAGAGTACCAGGCAACTGTTACAGTAATGGCAGGGGATGGTCATTTGTCTGATAAAGAAAAAGAATACTTGAAGAAGGCATCAGATCGCCTGGGTATTCAAGATGTAGAACGACAAATGATCGAAAATGATGCTATTGAACAGTATAAAAAGGGAATGAATAATGAAGATAGTTGATGGCAACTGCCCATATTGTGAAACCCAAATTTCAGTTAAACCGGGTAAAGTCAAAAAAGAGATAGTTTGTTCTGGTTGTGGTCGAGTATTAACTCTTCTTCCAGCAGCTTACCAACAACAAGATGGTGATTTTAAGACTTTAGAGCCAGGTCTGCTTGGAAGTTTTTTTTTATCTTTAGTTATTGCTGCCGGTATGCCTTTTGTGACGATAATGTTGGCCATCGCTCTTACCCTAATTATGGGCCTTCTTTATACAAATGAGCAGAGGCTTCCGAGCTTTGGTCCTAAAGTTGACCAGCGTGTAGCTGGTAGTATTGAGCGATTGAGGGTTTTTCCGTTTGAGATGTATCTTATAGCTTTTTGGGGGCTGGCTGCGGTATTTCACCTTGTTGGTGCGAGTTTCTTGTTGATGGTGAATTTAAGTGTGATGATGATGTTGGCTTCACTAATTGCTATTCAGGCAAATCGAATTTACCTGGATAAGAAGATTAAGACTTCGGAAGTACATTTGCTTGATATGAAAATGTTTTATAATCTTTTGCTTGATCCACAAACAGCTTTTGAGAAAGGTCGGCAAAGAGGTAGTGGAGTTGCAGTAGAAAGCAATGAAGAGAATTCGAATAGTGAGCTGTTTAGTAAAGCTGCAGCTAAGCGACAGGAGATTGAGCAGAAGAAAGAAGATGAACTGCAGAGCGACGATCTGAAGGAAAAGCGAAAGATCTGTTCAAATGAGCGCAAGCGTTGGGAAGAGGACATGCTTACGCGTTACAATTCCTGGCTTCAGGATGAGTCGACAAGGTTGATTGCCGAAAAAGGCTAATTAAGCTTATTCGTAGCGTAGCTTCGCCATTCTTTGATAGATGTTATCAAGAATAGGGACTTTTTGTATGTCAATTTTTACTGCTGTGTAGTCAACACCCTCTGTGATATTCTGCTCTCTCTTTATGTAAGTAATTAAGTCTTGAAGATTAGCTAAGTTTGCTATGCTTAAGCGTCCATTATTTTCTCTGATAGCAAATTTAAATTCAATGAGTACATCAATAACTTCTTCGATTCTTACCGCAGAAAGTCCAAGGTTCTGACTTATTTCATGAATAATTCCTAAGTACTCTATGGATACGGTTTTTTTGTGATCTGCGTTGGTGTTTACCAGGTTGAATAGATAAAGAAGCTGTTTTAGAACAGGTAGACTGCAGTTTGAAAGTAAAAACGGATGAATACTGTCATTCATAGAATTTACTTTACCAGCAAGGTTGAAAACAATTTTTTCAAGCCACGGCGGCAGTTTGCGCAATTCATCAAACATGAGTTGTTTTGAGATAATCATGACTTCAACTTTACCAATTGCAGTAGCCGTTGCAGAGCGAAGGCTATGGGTTAGTGGTGCCAACTCTCCAAAGACAGCACCAGACTCCAATGTTTCGACAACAGTAGACTTACCGTCAATTATTCTAGAAATTTCTACTTTTCCGGAAATGATAATGAAGGTGTCTTCACCAAGGTCATTTACAGAAATGAGTTGATCGCCTTTGTTGTAAACCCGATAGTCACTGACATTCCTAGCCTCAATATAGTCAGTGAGTTTGGTGATCATTTCTTCAACATTTTGAAAGCGGGTCGCTTTATCAAGTGACATAGCTTTAATAATCAGGTTGACTATAGCTTCTGGGATACGGCTACCATGCTCAGTTTCATTAGGATGAGTAAAGTGGCCATTTTCGGCTTTATAGATTATCTCTACCATATTTTTACTAGTGTAGGGCGCTGTAAGAGTGAGCATATGATATAGAGTGGCACCAAGAAGAAATACATCTGTTTGATTATCTATCTCTTTGATCTCTCCAGTGGCTTGTTCTGGTGAGAGGTAGGCTAAGCTGCCTTTAATAATACCGTCCATGGTCATCAGAGGTGTATCAATATTGGTTTCAGAAAGTTGTTCCTTGATTGATACTTTCTCTGTTCCTTCTTCTTTGCCGCTGTATTTCGCAAGACCCCAATCAAGAAGTAGAACTTCACCGAAAGGGCCGACCATAACATTACCAGGTTTGATGTCTCTGTGAATAACTCCTTTAGAGTGCGCATATGAAACTGCATCGCAAACTTTGCGGAATATGTTCAGTAAAGTAAAGATGTTATACTTTTTCTTATAGTCCAGGTCGCCTTCATTAAGCTTGTCGATGATGTCCTGTAGAGATTGACCATCGACTAATTTCATTGTGTAAAAATAACTGTTATCTTCGCTATTTTGGCCAATGTCGTGAACAGGGATGATATTGGGATGTTGAAGCCGTGCAGTGATTCTAGCTTCTTCTATAAAGGCATTTGCTATGTTTTCGTCTCCAATAAACTTTGTGGAGAGGATTTTCATAGCCAGGGTTCGTTTGAGGTTTTTATCTGTGACTGATCGTATAACCCCCATGCCACCTTGACCAACGGTAGCAGATTGTGAGTAACGGTCTGAAATATCTACAGAAAACTTTTTATCCAGGCTACCAGAGCTGTTTTTCAGGATGTCATTATTATCAGTCTTAAGAGTAACCTGAATGTCATCAGGAATTAGTTTTTCACGAGGCTTACTTTGTTGAATGTGCGTGACCATATCAAAGTTGGTTGTGTCGCGTGCATCAAATGAGGTAGAGTCAGTACAATTAAGCTCTTTTAGTAATTTCTCTTTGATGGAGAATTTAAAACCTGGATCTGGTTTATTTGTAGACTCAGGCTGTGACGATGAAGGATTTGATTTGTCCATGTATATTTGCCGGTACTGACGCTCTAATGTTTACTGTATTCCCTTTGAATTCTTCTTCGAAGATGTGACTGGTTCTATGCAGTAGAGCAATTATGTCGTACCTTTCGGCTGGGATTTCCAGCTCCGTTTGATCCAGATCTTCTTCTAGAATATCTTCCATATCTTTAATTAGTCTGTCAATACCCGAGGTGTCTTTAACAGAGATGAAGTGAGAATCTGGAATTAATGACCGTAGTCTTGTTAAAACTCTTTGATCTTCGACTTTATCGATTTTATTAAAAATAGTAATTGTGCGTTTTTTGTCGGCACCAAGTTCACTTAAAACTGTATTTGTGGCAATGATGTGTTCTTCAGCGTCTTCGTTACTGGCATCGATTACGTGAATTAAAAAGTCAGCTAAAACAGCTTCTTCGAGTGTTGCTTTAAAAGCTTCGACTAAATCGTGTGGCAATTTACGGATGAATCCCACTGTGTCCGTTAATAGAAGCGGTTGATTGTTGGATAGTTCGATTTTTCGAGTGGTTGGGTCGAGTGTTGCAAATAGTTTGTCATCCGCTAAGACTTCAGAGTGTGTGAGAAGGTTCAGTAGAGAGGATTTACCAGCATTTGTATAACCAACAATTGCTGCATTTGGCACAGGGCGCTTTCTACGTTGTTTTCGTTGAGTCGCACGTTGTTTGCGAACTTTCTTAAGTTCCTGGTGAAGCTGTTGGATACGCTTGCGAATCATTCTACGGTCAAGCTCTAGCTGTCTTTCACCTTCACCTCTCTGCATAGTAGCACCGCGCTGACGGGATAGGTGAGTCCAGGCTCTCGCCAGTCTAGGTAAGTCGTACTCAGCTCTGGCAAGTTCAATTTGTAGGTTTGCTTCCTTAGTCGTTGCTCTATCTGCAAAGATATCCAGAATAATTTCGCGACGGTCAATGACTAAGATATTTTTTGTTTCGCGTTCCCAGTTGCGTTGTTGAGATGGAGTAAGAGCTTCGTCAAAGATGATTACGTCGGCATCGACTTCACGGCATTTTTCGATAATTTCAGCTGTTTTACCTGTGCCGCATAGAAAGCGAGCCTGACTTTTTGAAAGTTTGACTATGATACTGCCGACTGTTTTAACTCCAAAAGTATCGCTGAGTTCCTCCAGCTCATGGAGTAATTCCTGGGCTCGTTCTTCTGTTTGATCTTGAAATTGTATCCCTACTAAAAAGGCTCTTTCTACTTTCTGTGGCTTTTCTCTAATCTCGAACATTAATTTTCCTGAATATCTTCATTATTAATCATAATGCTTTTTTGCAGGCCTGAAACCTGTTGAGTGTAAGAAAATTTTGATATTAATACTAATCAGTTGCCCGCAAACGGTATTCTACCGTTATAGATGACTTGCTGTAGTCCCGATGAAAAGGAGGGAATCTAAACGAAGATGATGTTATTTTTTTGAATAAAGTTTGAGCGTTGGAGTTCAAGGTCTGACTTTTAGCCCGTTGCGTAATTTTCGCAGATATAACTTTTCCGCTTTTAGAAACCGTAATTTGAATTTTGACAAAATCATTCGGGTCAGGCCTTTGAATGATAGTGAATAAAAGCATGTTCCACTCTTTTTGAACTCGACTGCTTATCTCAGCATTAGCACTTTTACCAAGGCTTGTTTGACGTCTACGGCTTGCTTCAGCCTGAGCTTTTTGTCTGGCAGCTTCTTCAGCTCTTCTCTTGGCATCTGCAGCCTTCTTTTTACGATCGGCTTCAGCTTTTTTTCGTTTATATGCCTCGGCTTTCTTTTTGCGGTCAGTTTCTGCCTTTTTCTTGGCATCCACTGCAGCTTTTTTCTTTCTTAAATCAGTTTCTTTCTTTTTCTGAGCTTCGTTAAGCTTCTTTTGATTGTCGGCCTTTTTCTTATCATCTGCTCGTTTTTGTTCAAGTTCTTTTTTACGCCTGGCATCGTCGCGCTTTTTTTGTTCAGCTTGTTTTATTGCTTCCTGGCGTTGTCTTTCAGCTTCTTCTTTTTGGCGTTTTTCTTCTGCAATTTTGTCGCGTTGAGCTTGATTGATTGGAGGTAGATGAGACGTAGCATTTTGAGTTAGTCTTACACTTATGACTTTTTCAAAAACAGGCTCTTGAACATCTTCACGGTTTATTACCAGCCAAAGTATGAACAAGGCCAAGACATGACCCATGAAAGCAATTATGAAAAGGGGGAGTTGTGGGCGCTTATTGTTCATTTAAAGTGATAAGGTCGACATTTTCGATGCCTGCGCCTTTAACAATGCGCATGAGGTTAATGACTTCTCCATAAGCTCGACTTTCGTCTGCACGAATTGAAAAGCTTTTCCCATCTCTGTTTATACCTTGTAAAACATTTGCTAGATCAGAAAAAGTAACGAGATCGCGGTCAATGTATATGTTGCCACGGTCATCGAGAGAAATGATCACATTTTCAAGCTTCGTTTGCTTTTCATCTGCTGTCATAGTAGGAAGTTGCACTCGGCTTTCCATAGCAGGAGCGGTAACCATAAAGACAATGAGAAGTATGAAGGTGAGGTCAACGAGTGGTGTGACATCTATGTTGGTTAAAAGATTATGCTCGCGGTTGCGCCTAGCCATTCTTCTTTACCTTGTGAAGAGTCAGGTTAGCCATGAAATTGTCGACAAATCCATCCATTTCATTGACGATCTTTCTAACTTTGTTGGCTAGCAGGTTAAAGCCTATGAGGGATGGTATTGCAACTAAAAGGCCAGCCACTGTTGTCAGTAGTGCCCCTGATATACCTGGAGCAATTGCGGCAATATTGGCAGAGCCTTTTTCGGCCATGCCGGCAAAAGATCCCATTACTCCCCAAACAGTGCCAAGAAGACCAAAGAATGGGCTTGCTGCTACAACAGTGGATATGAGTCCCATTTTGTCTTCTAAAATGGCTATTTCATCTGCAACAGTTCTCTCAAGAGCATTTCTTACAGATTCGGATTCAACTGAGGAAAGTTGTCTCGGAAGGCGCATTTGTTCAGCGTGAATTAGCAAGGTGGAGTTGTCCGCCTTCATAAGTGAACGAAGTTGAGAACAACCACTTTCGTGAACTCGGGCGATAGGGCATTTTTGGTCAAAGCGATTAGCAAAAGATAAGAAAGATTTAGCTCCCTCTAATTGCTTAAGTGTATTAAGAGTGTGTTTATTGGCTTGTCTGAACATAAGCCACTTGTCCATCATTAAAAACCAAGAAATCATGGAGATGAACATCAGAAGTAATACTATGATTCGACCAAAATAATCACTTTGTTCAAATGCATAAAATGGGGACGTTGTCCCTAAAAGCGCTATCATTGCTAATTAACCTCAAGGAAATTTATTTTATTGAACTTACACTTGTCTTAACTGTCTTAAACCGGGATTGAAAAGAATCATGAAATATTGTTAATCTCTGTGTATTCTTGAATCTCTCATTGATTGAGAATGAAAAAAATATTATATTTAGTTGCATAACTATCATCGAAATGACAGAATTGGCATCTTAAGTCAAAAATGTTTAATTGTATTTGAAGCTGCATTTTTAACAGTTATAGTTGAATTTGTTACACACTTATTGATGAAATAAATCGGAAAGGTAGAAATGAGTTTAAATGCCCCACGTCCTCCTCGCCCTCCACGTCCAGGAGGCCCCAGACCAGGAACACGCCCTGTAGCCCCCTCTAGAAATTCAGGATTACAAGGAGGTGGAGCAGCTGGAGGACAAAGCGATTTCGGTGATACCAGAACGGTTATTCTCTCGCGTAAAAACATGGGTATGCACCAGAAGAAAAGAGGTGATCAGGCTGCCGCTCCTCAAGCTGCTACAAATGCTCCGGCACCTGCTCCAGTCCCACAGCTTCCAAAGGCGACTGTAGTCAACAATACTGTATCTTGCGTTAAGTGTTCAGGGTCTTTTCCAATTATGGGCGATGAGTACTACGGTGCTGTTGTAGAATGCCCTGATTGTTCTGCTGAATTTATAATTCCTACTAAGCAAGAAGTGATGTCTCAAGCTGCCGCACCTGCTGCTGCACCTGCTGCTGCACCTGCTGCTGCACCTGCTGCACCTGCTGCTGCACCTGCTGCACCTGCTGCTGCACCTGCTGCACCTGCTGCTGCACCTGCTGCACCTGCT
>JAKVBD010000043.1 GCA_022446985.1 Lentisphaerales bacterium | reverse complement strand
ATTCAGGAGCATTCTTTTGTCGCGAATGATATGCTAAGTCGTCTTCAATATGAATAAAAAATTTTGCTTTAGGACAAGCGGAGAGACAATCAAGTCCTGCAATAAGCATATTTCTCCAGGGGTTCCAAATGTGAATAACAGCCGGATTAAATTTTTTTACATCTTGCAAAAGAGTTTGGTCTAATCCCTCATTATTCCATGAGAGGGGAAGGTGTTTATAGCCTGGAACTTGAAAGTCATCATCTTCTTTACCGGCTTTATATAAAACTAGGATCTCATGATGAACTTTTAAAAACTGACAGTAGGCATCTAGACTTCGTCCTTGGCAGCGGGAAAGCTCTCCGGGAAGAATAAAAATGATTTTCATTTTATGTATGTAATAGTTTTTTAGGAGGATTATTTTTTTATTTTAAGCCAAAATGAGCCTCCTCCTTTTGACACTCCATCTAGATCTTCGAAAACAGGTTGTACAATTGAGTGAAGACTTTGAGTCCGAGAGACAAAGGCATTGGGTAATAAGATATCAAATTTATTTGTATCAGCAAGAAGATAGGCAGCTAATAGATATTGTTCATTATAATATCTTTTGTCCCATGAAGGTGGATAGTCATAAGGAAGGAATATGTCATGGATTTGAACAATGACTCCAGGCTTTAGTCGAGGAATAATATCTAGAAAAGTTACTGTAACATCAGAGTTCATAAAGCTTCGATGTGAGTTGTCAATGAACAAGATATCATTTTTTTCAAGTTGATCAAAGATTTTTAGGTCTACACTTTCAACTGCCTGTCTGATAACTTTGTCACAAATAATATCAATTTCTGACCTCGGCTGAGGGTCAATAGACGTAATTATAGTATTGAGATGATGGTCATCAATAGACTTTCTCGCAAATTTTGTTGAGCTTCCTGAACCAACTTCAAGATACCGTATAGGCTTATACTTTTTAATAAAAGAGTATAAAGCTAAAGAGTCTAAACCAGGAAGCCATGGATTAGATAAATGGGGAGCTTCGCTTTTGTCCGGCGCCGCTTGAATGTTTATTTGGCGATACTTACGTTTACTTCTTGTTAAGTATTTTAAAGCACTTTTGTAACGGTTCTCATATTTACTTATTATTTCTTTAAGTATTGGATGAGGGGGAGAGTCGTAACCCCAACGTGGAGAATTGTTTGCGGATGTTGGGTAGTTGATATTTATTGTGAATTGTGACTGTGACATATTTGCCCTTGTTATTTTTTGAGGTAAGATTTTAAAATCACTTCTCTTAAAATAAACTTTAAGTAAAAAATATTTTTCGAGAAGTGATTACTGTATTTACGAACAACAGCCCATCGCTCTATCGTTCTTGTCCACAAACTAATATGAGAAATTCCACCAGCAGAAACTTTCGCAATTGTAGCATTTGAGTTATGAAATTTATATCCATTGCAATAATGAGCATAATAAAATTCATAATCAGAAACTATTTTATATGAAGTATTGAATTTGTGTTTTTTCATTAATTTTAGCCGAGCAAAAAGAGTTTGATGAGAAAAGGAAATTCTTTGCCACATAATATCTAAAGGGCGTGTTGGAACCTCAAATTCTTTGTCTTTATTTTGCCAAATATGCTTCCCGTATATGAAGTCTGCATCATTTGGCTTGTTAGAAAAAGCATTCTCTATAGATAATTCCTCTGTAAAGATATCTCCAGAATTCATGAAGATAATCCAGTCACCCGTTGCCATATCGATAGCTTTATTCATTGCATGATATAGCCCTTTATCTTTCTCACTGACTATTTTATCAATACTATCAGTAAATTGATTTATAATTGAAAGAGTTGCATCTGAGGAATCTCCATCGATGACGATATATTCAATGTTCTTATAGCTTTGTGAGATTACACTCTTTATTGTTCGAGCGATATTGTCTTCATCATTTAACACTACGGTAATTACTGAAACTTTTTCAATATTATTTTTAGAGTTCATGATATTGTAGCCTTTACTTTGGGTATGGACCTTCTGGCAGTTGGTCGTAGAGTAAGTGAATAGTAACCTTTTTAGAAAACAAAGTTTTTATCTTTGAGGTGATTTGGTTTTGGTAGGTATCCGAAGAAGGGATGATAATATCAAATTTAGTTTCTAAATGCTGTTCTGGTTTAACTACAGAAATGCCTTTTAAGGATTCTACTCCAGAGCAGTTGTCATCAAATATAATAACTGTCCTGGAAGATATTTCAGGAAAATTTGAAAGGAGCCAGCTTGAATGGTCACCTTTACCATACAAAGCGATTTTAATTTTTCCCCCATGCTCTGCTAACAACAATTTAGTTTGTAGTTTGATATTTTTGACGAGGAGCTCACGTGCTAGGATAGTATTTTTAAGAAAGTTATTTCTTTTGGTGCTAAAAACTCTCATGGAGAGTAGAGATGCTTGTTGAAGTTGAGATTCTTCTATAGCTTCAATAAGTTCTGGATTTTTTTGCTTTTCGTCTTGTATGAAATTAGCTAATTCATCAAAAGCTTTTTTTATGTTTGATGTCTGAGGTTTTAAAGAAAGTTGAAAGCTACTGTACTGCAGAAGGTCGGTAATGGTTAAATTTTCTTTAAGAATATTATTCCAATCAAATGGTGATTTAGAAGGATTTATTAACGGGAATTCGACTAGAGTATTCTCATAATCATAGCCCAGTTTATTCATCACCTCTTTTCCTAAGTTAGAGATATAACTATTTATAAGGTCATTATGAGTGTCGTTTATCTCGGAGGACTTATTTTTCTTTGGAGAGTTATGACGTGTGATGCCAGACTTGTCGCCAAATTTCCACTTCTGGAATTGTTCATTTTCGTAACTTATACAATTTGCTTCAAAAGGGATTTGGAGGAAATGGCAAATACCTTGAATAGTTTTCTGTGGATCATTTACGACTTCTTCATATGATGTTTGGTAGAGGTTTTTATTTTTATTTGATAGGCTCTGAGTAATTTTTTGTGGAGCCATAAAAAGATCATAGCGATAATTGAGTAACTTACTGTATTCATCTTTGACCCAGGTTCTTAGTATTGATTTCAAAACATGAGCTGGGTTTCTTTTTAATATGATAAATTTTGCTTCAGGGAATAACTCTTGAAGTTTTTCAAGAATCATGTAGTACCGCGGGGTTTTATCAAGAAATAAATTTTCAGGCTTATCTTTTTGGGCTAAATTATAGACTGAAAGAAGAGCGCTTGAAATAACTTTTTGAATTTCTTTTTCAGTAGTTTTATTGTCTAAAAGATATTCTTTAATTGCTTCAGAAGCCCATAGTGAATTATATGAGCTCCGATGTAGCCCAGGTGTTATAGGCGCAAGAAAAGGAAGCGCAACCCAAGGCTCTGCAGATGTACTTATCTTGGAATGTTGGCTCAATAAAAGTTGTAGCATAGTAGAGCCAGAGCGGGGTTGAGAAATGAGGAAAACTAGCTGGTTTGCCTTAAAGTTAGTCATCTTAAGAATATACTTTATAACATTGATCTTTTGAATAACCTAATCTTAATAGGTTATTATACATTTCAGTTTCAAATGTATCAGAAGAAATAAGTACAGCTTCAAAATCTGAAGGGTTTGTATTTCCAGGTTTTTGTTTTGGCCATCCCAAAAACTTTTCATGCTCGAGACTGTTATCGTCAAATATCGCAGTGATTTTTAAAGAGTGGGGGATTATTAGTTCAACATTTTTTAGAGTGTGTTGGCCTGCCCCATAAATAGCGATTTTATTATGCTTTTGACTTATTTCTAAAAGGACATCTTGGAACTTGTTAATCTCTTGATTACCTTTGTTTGACGTGTTGTTAAGATCAAGTAATTCAAGTAATGATTTATTAATTAATGAACTACAATTCTTCAGTAAGTTTTCTTTAATCTTAATTTTTTCTGTCGTGGGTAGATGGCGACACAAAGGCAAGTATTTATTTAATACTTGCGAAAAGCATTGGAACAATTTGTAAGCATTTTTGCCAGAAATATTATTTTGATGGATGCGATAGCTAGATAGTACTTCATCACAAAAAATTGCTGTACCGTTTTGACATAACCTAATTTTCCAATCCCAATCTTCATACACTTCAAGACTTTCGTCATAGTTGCCTGTTTCGGTTAGAAGGTCTTTGTGAAATAGTTCGTAACGAAATAGTCTTTTGGTTTTATAATTTCGAGATATTGCATCATAAACAATATCTCCTTCTTCTGGAGGAGAATTCAACCAATTCATTAAAGGGTTTCCTTCTGAATCGATTAACTGGTAATTTGAGAAGACAAAGCTTTTTTTATTTTTGACAAGTTTAGATTCTTTTTCCAGTTTTTGAGGGTGAAAAGTATCATCACCATCTAAGTATGTAATGTAGTCGCCAGTCAATTGATTGAGAGCTTGATTTCGAGTTTCTGGGATTGGTTTATTTTTATCATTGTAAATCGCTTCAATAAGCGAGGAGTGCTTTGAGCAGAAGCTTTTAATGAGCTCTTGAGAGCCATCTGAGGAATTGTTGTCAATTATTAAAATCTGAGAAGGCCTGAGTGTTTGGTTTAAAACACTTTCTATGGCTGGTTTTAGATAATCTTTTTGATTATGTGAAATAATATATACTGAAATTTTCATTTGATGATTTCATCTATTGAGTGTATCGGAGCCAGTTTTGAAAGCTTAGATTTTAGTTTATCCGAAGTATTCGATAGCGTTATAATTAAACCTATTTCTTTCGGAGTATTTTCGAAATTGTAGGTATCCTCCAGATCACTATTATAATTATTTAGGTATATAAACTTTATGTTACTTTCATTCAAAATATCTGTAAGCCACCTGCACTCTCTTGGATTTCCCAAAATAGCGATTAGTTGCTTTTCTTCAAAGAGTTTTGTTTTTGATAGCTTTTCAGACAATCTTAATTTTCTATGATTATTAATATGACTGTATTCCTTATAAAGCCATTTTTGATAGACTTTGTAGTAGCAGTGCGGTACATCTATAATTTCTTTTTGAACTTTCCAATTTTTGTCAATTTCTGTGAGGGAATATGCAAAGTGTTGAGGGTGGAGAAAAAGTTCTGATGTGAGTTGTTCCATTGTTATAACAAAGTTAGACTTTATGCTGTCAATCTCACTTAGGTATTGTTCTTTCTTTAGAGAAGAAAGATTGTTGTCATGGTATCTGAATGCAGCTAAAGCTTCTCTAACAGAATATAGCTTTTCATACTGGGCAAAGCTTATCCACAACTCAAAGTCTGCAGCCACTTCGAGTGTAGTGTCTATATATGCACCACTCTGCTCCCAAAGCGACTTGCGCCAAAATGTTCCTTCTTGCTGAACATAGTATAATTGGCGCTCTTCGTAAAAACCGTATTTTAATAATTGACGTGAATAAGGAGCCAATGATATTCTTTCTGTAATATCTCCTTTAGAATTACAATGACAATGCAGACCGGTTATCCAGGCAACTTCTGGCAGAGAAGAAAATAATTTTGTAATTTTTGATAATGTACTTGGTAGTAGTAGGTCGTCACTATTAATCCATGTTAGAATTTCCCCTGTAGCCAACTCAAACCCTCGATTTAATGACTTGTAGAAGGATTGTCCCGGATTGACTTCCCAATGAGATATGTGTGTATCATATTTTTTGATGATATCTATACTTTCGTCGGTGCTTCCACCATCAATAATAATATACTCCAAACTGTCAATGCCCTGTGAAATCACAGAGTTAATAGTTTCTTCCAGATATTGACCACCATTAAGGTTTGCAGTGATAATTGAAATTGTCATTTACCAGATTTATTGAATGATTTCTTTAGGCATAGAGCGAAAAAATTTTATTGGTTTGAAAAGTATTTTTTATTCTTTCAGTGAGAACCTCTTCAATGGTGTCAGAAGATGGAATTATGAAATCAAACATCTCTTCAAATTGGCTGTCCGGTGGTAAAATAGGTATTTTGCCAGTTGGTTTTGGGGCATCATCAAAGATCACTGAAGTATTTTCTTGTATTATGGGCTGGGTAGAAAGTAACCATTGGGTGTGTTTACCATTTCCAAATAGAGCAATTCTTAAATTATAATTATATTTTTTAAGTAATATCTGGAGTTTGAGCTCAATGTTTTTAGCTTTTAATAACTTTAAATTCTGTTTTAGGTTTTCTTTATCTTCTCGTTGCTTTTTTATTATCTGATCTCTTGAAGTGAGGTTATGCTTAAGTTGATCATTTACTTTATGTAATTTTGTGATGACTTGGCTTTTATAATTCAAGGTTTTAATGAAATCAGAATTTCCGTGAACGATATTCTTCAGTATTATGTTTTTTCTGGGGTTAGAAACTAGGTTTGAAAAAACTTTCTCATAATCAATTGCCTGGCGTTCCATCTGAAAATGCTCCAAGGCATAGTTCCTAGCTTGCTTAGAAATGGTATCCTTCTCAAGTTTATTTAAGCTGAAATATGATTTTATGTGATCATGAAGCATATAAATATCTTCTACCTCAAAGGTCCAGCCATTAACCTCTTCAATGATCATTTCAGGACAGCCACCGGCTGAACTGGTGATAACTGGTGTTCCACATGCAAGACTTTCCATGATTGTTGATGGTTGATTATCCCCTCTGGAAGGTAATACAGTAATATCAGCGATTGAGTAATATTTTGCGACTTCATGTTCTGACTTTAACTGACCGGTGAACATAACATTCATAGATGGTATCATTCTGATATCTTTGCAAACTCTTGGATCTTTAGGGCCTATTAAGATAAGTAATGAATCTTTCAGTAACTGCTCTGAATTTTGTAGTTTCAAAGAGTTAATCAGGACGTCAAGACCTTTTCTATAGATGGAATAAGAAGAAGATGGGCAAAGAATAATTTGCCAGGAAAGTGGAATGCCTAATTTTTGCTTAAATTTCTCTGGATTGTCGATAGGCTTAAATATATCAAGATCAAGGCTGTTTGAAACTACTGAAATATTGAGATCTTGGAAAAGAGGGCTTTTTATTGCACGGTTCGCTAACCATTGGGATGGTGAGATTAAACTGAGGTTTGAAATCTGATTGTATACACTCTGTTTAATCTTCCATAGTTCATTGTAGTTTATATTTGGCTTACATTGTTCTCCCTCTAATTGACAATCAGAACATTCATTTATGTAACCGGAACAAGTGTAGCTGTAAACACAGCCGCCTGTAAAGGGCCACATGTCATGTAAAGTCCATACTATTGGAATCTGCTTTCCAAGCTTTTTTAAAATAGTCAGCGGGATATATATATGCTCAGGACCATGTAACCAGTGAGTATTTATTATATCGGGATTAAAGGCTTTTATGGATTTGACTAATGAGGATGATGATAGTCGAATTACGTTTGGTAGCTTTTCATTAAACTTCTTTGAAAAGCAGTCTTTCCGGTCAAATTCATATTCCTTAAATAGATTTAAATAATTTCCATTTACCGGTTTACAGTCATAGGAGCAAACAACGCACTCATGACCAAGTTGTTCTAAACTTTTGATCAACCTCCACATAGCACTTGGCCCGGCTGACGGAGAAGTATATGAGCTAAGGAATAGTATTCTCACTGTTTTAAATATTCTCTAAGCAAATTATTTCTGTGTCTTGTCCCCAAATATCCTGAGCCCTAGATTTTAATTTATCTGTAATCGTATCTGTAGAAATTAACAGTAGGTCAAAATTCTCTTTTTCTTCCTTTTTAGGCTTTTTAACAGGAAAGTTATTTACCGTGCTGTTTTTAGCTGCATTATCATCAAAAATACTGTAGATATTGAGATGATGCTTGATGATGGAAGTATGGTTGAAGAGATTATAAGTGAACTTTCCGGCACCCAAAAAAGCAACTTTCTGGTTTCGACTTTTCTCTAGAATGGTTTCCCAAATTCTGGATATTTTTTTATTTCCATCGGTTTCTTTTAGTAGTCGGTTTCTTCTTAAAGAAGCTACTAAGTCAGAATGGCTTACATGAGAGTAATCCGGTAGAGAAAACCTTGAATATGGTTTATAATCTTTTTGCTTTTTCTTTAAAGTATACAATCCTATTGAATTTTCTCTCTTAAGAAAATTTGCGGCCATCTCCTTTGGAGATAGACTTTGGTTTTTGATGTCTAGCCATGATTCATAAGTTATGAATCTGCTTCCCAAAAGTTTTATCCAGTTATTAGGGTTGCACCCTTCAAATAAATTGTTTGATACATGTATGCCATACTTAATTAAATCTTTGCCTTTGAGGCACTTTTCTCCAATTGGTTTACCAGTTGAATTTTCTTCTAAATGCATCGGGTCTGTATCTATACAGAACGTTCCTCCTGCGGGTTGTTTCCATATTCTTAAAGCACCATAAGAATTTCCTAAAAATGAACCCAGATAATTTTCTCTTAAGCATAAACTCAACGAGTTGGGGAGTTCCAGTTCTGTAAAAAATCTAATACCATTAATTTGTTCGTGATCTGTGATATTGTTGATTATCTGTAAACATTCTTTTTCAAAATATTCTCCTGGAAATAAAACCCATACCCAGTCGTCCTCAATTGTGTTAAGGGCCTGTTGAAGCATGCCTGAAAGCCCGGCAAACGGGTAGTTTTTGGGGGTAATTGCATTTATACCTTTTCTCTGAGTTAAAGAGTCAACCAGTTCCGAGCTACCATCAATTGATCTCAGGTTATTATGTAGGCAGCTTTTCAGGCCTCCTGAGAAGCGTCTCGTCCATGCTAAATCCCTTACGCACTCGACCGCTCCCTCTACAATCGTCCAATTTGCCTCTTCAGGGATTGACTGCACTTGCTTTTTAAGTGACTCAATGGAATTGAAAACTAGGCTGATAAAATGGATTTTATTAAAAGAGCTCATTATAGATATTGGCTAATTCTTCTGAAATTTTGTTGTTTGCATTCTTGAGCTTTTGGGCTAATTCCAGCCTCTTCTCCCATGTAGATTTCAAGAGATTATAAAATTGTTTTGTATCGGGACTCTGCCATTTCATAGTTTCATTCTCCCAATTAAGCTTTCTCAGAAGTTCTGAGACTTTATTTTTGCTGCCAGTATAATCAATGGAGATAAAGGGAGTATTTAAGGCTGCTGAGAAGATATGGCCATGGTAACGTACTGGTATCGTCATTTCTGCGCGATTTATGTATGAGACAAGTTTATTTATTGGTAGATAGCCTTTTTCGACTTTATAATCAAAATGTTCATTTGACTGTTGAATTTTATTCTCAATAAAGTTATTAAAATCTCGGTCGTTTCCGCCAATGTTCAGTTGATGCATTGGCAGGAATTTGACGGTGACCTGGTTTTCATTGGCAAACCTTGCTAATGCAGGTATGATTTTGTCTAGGAAATTAATGTCCATTTCATGAAGCTCCTCAGAACTCTTGTTCCAGTATTGAGGTGTGCCCGCTCGCGCGAGAACAATAATTTCGTTGTGGCGTTGTTTTTTTTGGAATTTGCTGTGGATGAAGCTGAATGCAGAGTCATATGCTACTTTGAGATTTGTTTGAATGCCCGCGTTATGCGCCCTTACTAAACTTTCTTCATCTCTAAAGAATCCAGATGTGGCCAGAGTGCAAATTTCTTCAACCATTGATTGAATTTTTTGAGTATGAAAAGGACCATACCCACAGCCAAATATGATTCTCTCAACTTGATATTCAGCGGCTAGTTGGAAGGCTCTTAAAATGAAGTCGGTTTGATTGATTTCTTCTAATGGCCCCCCTCCCATAATAACAGCTTGGACTTGTTTGATCAGACTGGGAGAAGGAATTTCATCCAGACCGATTATACTGAAATTTTCTACTTCCAGTTCCCGCATAGTCTGGTATAACGCACGATCATTTATGGAACTTATAAAGATATGCACATTGGGGTATTTCACTCTTATTTGGGAAATAAGTGCACCTAAGATTGCTTTGTCACCCGCTGTCTCGGTACCATACCAGCCGGTTATAAGGACATTTTTCCACTCAGCTGTTTTATTCACATAAGGTACTGCCTGAGTGTATTTATCAGGAGTAGGTCTTGCTTTAGGCAATGCTCTGCTTCTTAAGTCCTGACTGGGATTTATTGAACAACAATCGTGTAAACAATTTATACAGTCAGATGAAACCATTCTTTCTCGTTCTTCAAGTTTTTGAGAGTATAAAACTTCCGGGTCTGCTGTTAAAGCATTTCCTAAGCTGGGCCCGGAAACTGAACAGTATGAGAGTTCTCCATTATAATGTAAGCAGATACCTTTAGATTGATAAAGGCACTGAGTTTGTCTTCCAGTATTCATACTTAGGTGATCTGAAAGATTGTTGTAAATATTCTGTCTAAATTCTCCGCCAACACCCATATTGGCCAAATCTTCGAAGAATGTTGATAAATCAAACTTCTGGTTATTCGTAAATGTCCAATTATGATCGCAGTCATTGTTGTTTAGCCGTGCGATAGGTGATGCAAGTCGAAATGTATAATACTCAAGTTTCTTTTCTTTAAACCAGCTATGTATTTCTCTGACTTGATGAATGTTCGCTTGTGTGACTGTGCATGCGGGGAAGGCTTTAATATTTCTCTTTAAAAGCTCAAACAATAGAGAGCTCGCTTTTGAAAAGCTGTTTCTAACACCTCTGTTGATATCATGTATTTCATTGAGCCCATCAATAGAGACTAACACACTGAAGGCTATTCCTTTAGACTGAAATAAAGTATTTATATGCTCAAATGTATCGGCATATGATTTCCCTTTATAGCCATTAGTCAGTATACAAGCACCTTCTAAGGAAGGCAGAGTATCAGTAATAACTTGACATATTTCAATTAAATCCTTTCTCATTGTAGGTTCACCGCCATGTATACCTACGCACTTGATTTGACTGAAAAGACTTGTTCCTAAGATAGATTTAAAATCTTGGACACTTAGGTCATCTGTTCTGCCATTTTGCCAGATGTTGCACATGATACATTTGTAATTACAGGTGCCCGTGACAGATAATTGAAGGATTTCGGGTTTAGAGTAATTCATATTGATTTGATCAGCCCATCATAATAGGAGTACCTCGTGGAATATCGTAGGTATCTGATTTTTTATAGGCAAACCTTATTGCCTTTCTATGAGAATTAGATTGATTCTGTAAACTGGAATGTACGAGATACTGACTAAATAGGATTGCATCTCCGATATTCAATTCAACCGGTATAGATTGCTCTTCTTCTTCTTTTGAAAGTTGAAGCCTCTTATGGTGAGTAGCATTAGGAACTAAATACCAGTTTTTAAGCTTATTTTTATGGGATTTGGGAATGACCTGTAAACAACCGTTTTTTTGTGAAGCAGAGTCAAGGGCAACCCATAGTATGATTTTCTCGGATTCTTCTGGTTTGTTTAAGAAATCCTGGTGCCATGGAACCTCATTGTCTTTATAACTCGGTTTGTACAGTAGACTATTGACATACAAGTAAAAACTGTCTTGAAAATAATTTCTTATTATTGTAAGAAGTTCATCATTTTCAGCTAGGAAACGAAATTCTTTATGTCTTTGATATACGTCGTATAGAACCCCATTATCTAATCTATGAGGCAGATACCATTTTGATAATTTGTCTATATCTCGAGAGTAGTTTTGTTCATAATTTTTAATCAAAGAGTCAGTGAAGTTTCTAATAAATTCAAGCTTTTTAAAGCTAAAGACTGACTTTATGATGGTGAAGCCATTCTCTTTTAAATTCTCTACATGATTTTTTGAAAGATTATGCATAGATTTCCTGAAGTTTACTATGAGAAGCATTCAGTATAGTTCGCGAGGTAGAATCTGAGAGGCAACTCTTCCATTGTGAAATTCTTGAATCACGTACAAATTTGAAACCTTCTTTAAAATTAACGTCATTATTTGGTCGTGACTGAGCCTCTTCAATCGCCTTTAATATAGAAGGAGAAGATAATCTAATAGATTTAATTATTATTTCGTCATCTATATTGTAACCTTCTTGGTTGAAAAATTGAGTAAAAACCTTAAGGCTATTTGTCATTAATTCTTCATAGGTAAAGATGTGATCAGCATACGGCAGCCATTGACTTACATGTTTATTATAAGCTTGGATGCCATTTTCTTCATCAAAAATAAAATCATTAAATTCACCGGTAAAAGTGTTTCTCTTGAGATTTTTTCTGTAGTGAAAATAAGAGATTAGTGTATCTCGTGGATCTCTTAGGACATAGATACTTTTAGTCTGACTGTAAAGCTCATTTATACATCTAAGTTCATGGGTTTTAATAATGTTGGGAAAGTCGGTGTGCAGCCATCGTTCATTCAGGTAATTATCCTTGCCGACTTCTGCCATCAGTTTTCCTAAATTATAAAAATTTATTTCTGGCAAATTTAGTACGGCCTGAATATTTAAAATGTTAGCAAAAACAAACCTTGTGTAGGTGCTGCCTGTTTTGGGAAATGATGCAAGAAAAAAATTCATAGTTCAGTTTTGAAAAAATGAGAGTTCAGATTTTAAGCAATCAGTTTCAAATGAATTACTATGGTAAGGATAAAGGCTCTTGGCGAGAGAGGCGGGGTCTGGCCTTTCTTTAAATCTTTGGCTAATGAGTGGTGAATTACTTATTGTAGTTTTTATTCTTGAAATATTTTTGTAAGACTCGTTAATTACTAAGCTGTCCATTGAAAGCCAAATTTGTGAAATTGACCAGCTAGGAACATTATTAATGAAGAAGTGTACATTTTCCCAATTGACTGAATTATGATTATAAAGGTCTTTGTAAAAATTTAGAAGAGGCATCCCGAGTTTTGCTTCTTCCCAAATTGAGAGTGAGTATGGTAATTCAGTAGGCTTTATAAGCGAAGCTGCTTTAAAAAAAGAATAATATTGGCCCCAACGATTAGAACAATTCTTATGAAAAAGTTTAAGAGATTCTTCCTTTTCTCCCAGATTATAGAGAATGATTGCTAGAGCATTATGTGCAAAGTTAAGGTTGTGTAAAGGCAAATCTTTTATATGACTATTAATGACTTTTTGTGCAGTGTTAAACTCACCATAATAATTATGAATAAACCAGGCTTTTCTAATTTTCTGTAATGCTGAACAGACTTTTGTTTTGAAGTTCCACTCTTGTAGGGCTTTTATGGCCTGAGTACGAGAAAAATAAATTCTGGAAAGCCTTACATACCATGGGTAAACAAATTTTGGTAAGTCGTTCTTTATAGAAAGAGTTTTCATCATTTCGCATGCTGTCTCTCCTTGTCCTGTATTAATAGCGTACATTATAGCTTCAATTTTATCATTAGTGTTGGCTTGCGAAAAGTGATTTACTAGTTGGTTGGTCGAAAGAGAATGGAAATCTATTATATTCTTGAGAGTTCGTTTGATATTTTTATGTGGACTGTAACCGAATGGGTTGGCTCTGTAAGCCTTTATAATACTTTTAACAAGCATTCCAGAGTAATTATTACTTTCCGAAGTCGTTAATGTAGTAAAAGAGAAGTTAATTAATTCGTGTTTACTTTGAAAAACCTCACCAGAAGGAGGACTTTTTTTCTCGTACATTACTAGGCATTTTTGCAGAGTTTCCAAGTAAGCATCTGCGTTGACGTGCTTTTTTTTGCAAAAAATACTCTTTAAGTAATTAAACGATTTTATTGATAGCCCGGAAGAATCTTCCTCCAAAAATTTTAATAATTCTTTTGGTAAATTACTTTTCTGGTTTGTATACCGAGAGAGAGAAGTAGAATTATTTTTTCTGATTTCTGATAGTCTTTGATGATGACCCTCCATACTATTAAGGTGTAGACATTTTATTGCTGAGTTATATGCGAGACTTAGTTCGCTTCCATGTTCTAAAATACCTTTTGCATATTTTGAAAATCTTGGATGGTTTTCCCAGCCTCTACCATATAGGTGGAGTTTTATGTCTCCAATTTCATCTATCCATTCGAGGACAACGTGTCGGTAGATGACGTCGTTTAGTTCCCAGAATATTCTTTGAACGACAAAGTCATGATCGTTTTTGTCGGAGAGCTCATTTAATTTAGCTTTTACATTTGAGAGTTCAGATATTTTGTCTTCTAGTTCTTTGTAGCTCGTGCAAGTTTCTTCAGCTCTATACCAAGACCAAAGGTGATCCTGAACTTCAATGAGAATATCTTGAGTGAAGCCATATTTGGATAATTTGGGAGCTAAGTCTTCTTTGACAATTAGAGAAGTTTCTTTACTGCGGTTGGACGCAAAACAAATGTCGCAAGAGTATTTCTCAATTTCTTCAGGAGTTAATTCTCTTGGTTTAAAAATGTCCTCATTAACGATCATAGGACATTCTTCTAATCGATCATCTAGATAACCATATTCGCGGATTTGATTGACATAACCGATGATTAGGTCGCGGCGTTTTTCTTTACTTTTTGCATGGGTGTTCCAGTTATCTGCAGAATTAGTATTATTGATCAATGAAACGGTATCTTGTACCCAGGTTATGAACATCATGTCAGGAGGGTAGAAGTCGACTTCTTCGGTGCGAAGGTGATTGACCAGCATATAAACATCTGGCTTGAAGGCATTGATTTGTTTAGCTATGCGCCATTGACTGAGATCAGTTTTCATATGGATGATTTCGACTTCCCAACCTTCTTTTTCGAACATGGCTTTGGTGTCACGAACGCTGTATTGTACGACTGTACTACTGGCGTGAGAGGGAATGAGCAAGCGTGGTTTTCGGTCTGTATCCCCTTGGAGAATCTTATCGAGTTCTTCATCGCTTTGTTGTTCATAATAAGCACAATTCTCTTGATGAAGCTCTTTAAGTTCTTTTTCGCGTTTTAGAAAAAGATTTGCCAAAGGCTGAATGAGATTCATGACTTTTTGCTCAGGAAGTGAGCTCATTGGTAGGAATAGGTGAGAGCGGGTTTCGTCCACTTCACAGAATTCAACGATTTTGTTGACTTCCTCATGCCAATAAAACTCTACAGCTTCATGTTCGAGAATTTCTGAATGATCATCATTTTTAAGCCAGCCGTAGAGGCATTCGAGAGAGTCGATGATGACATATATTCTTCTTGGAATGTATTTGTCGTAACTGTATTCTTTAAAATGTTTATAGATAGTTTCTAGGATAAAGCCAGGATTGAGTCCTACTACAACGGCTGGAGCAAGGCCATTTTGGATACGATCTTCCATGGATGCGATAGCCTGCTTTGAACTTTGGATAGGAGTTGTAGAGCTAAGAGGTAAGTAAGAGCCATTTTCTAAACTCTTGACGTAACAGAAGCCGCCGTCATCTGTTTGGGCGACTTGGATAGACGTCGGATTGACGCTACAGATTTTTTCGCCAAGAGTTGGGAAACGCTTGGATAGCAGTTCCAGGTTTTTAAACAGACTTGAGCTCATATTCCTGACGGATGTCATAGCTTTCAAGATTATTAGTTTGAAGGATTTTTTGCCAATTCAGGGTTTCGAGAATTGAAGAGTGGCCTACTAAGAATGTACCAGAGATTTTGATAGCTTCTTTTGGAGAGAGAACTGTATGCCTGCCAAATTTTTTATTATGAAAGGCTTTATTGAAATCAGCAATCAGCAGTTGAGAGCATTTGTCTTCTAGAACCTTAGCCCAAAGTGTAGTGAATTTTCCGGTTCCACAGAGAATGTATGTATCTGACTTTGGGAGTTGTTTGAATTTGTTGATGAGGCTGAAATTTTCAAAGTCAACATCAAGCATTCTTGGGCTTGTTTGGCTCGGAAGCTCTTCAGCCAGGCCTTTCTTTAATGCTTCTGTAACATTTTCTTTCTGAGCAGTTAATTCATAACGTCGCTGACTGTCATAGAGGACCGTCTTTAAGTAATGTTCAGGGGTTAGATCTTGCCAGATTGCTGCATTGTTTCGAGCTAGATAGTAAAAGATCTTGCTTAAGTCTCTGCCATGTGGACTGCGACGATGAATGATTTTTATGTCGGATGTCTGTAGAGAATATCCCTTTGAATAAATTTCTAATGTCAGTCGGTACTCTTCGCCATAAAAGCAGTAGTTGTCAGGATAATAAAGGTTGTTGTCTCTCAAGGCTTCTGTTTTAAACGCTACACCAGCTCCATGAAAAACAGTTGGTAGTAGGGACGCTTCGCGGTTGCCATCTGGATTATGAATTTCACAAATAAGTCCAGCAATATTTTCAGGTGACTTCTTCAGCTTGGCAATAATTCTTTCAACTTCGCCTGTTTCAGGGTGAGAATCGTCATCTAGTAAAAGAATATATGGAGCCTTTGCTTTTTTTATTCCGATGTTTCTCGACGCAGTGCCGATATTTTCATTTAGGAAAATGTAGTTTTCATTCGCCTGAAAGTTGTGAATTAAAGGCTCGGGAGAGTTATCAAGTATAAAAACTTCGTAGTCAATGGAGATTTTTTTTCGGAAATATTCTAAGTTCCAAACAATCTCTTTTGGACGAAGGTAAGTTGGGAAAATAATACTGATTTGAGGTATATTCATACTTGGTGTGGTAAAAGTTGTTCAGGCTCCGCCCCGTCAAGGGTACATCTTGACAGGTCAAAATAAGGTAGTTTTTGGGTTTTCTCGCTGGATGTGTGCCAGAAAATGTCCCTAATTTCGCTCGCAACCAGAATACTAAATTGGTTATGCTCAATCAAGAGCTTTTTTTAGTCGTAATTGTGCTTGTTGTGAGCTTAAAGAGAAAAGTGATTTGGCTTTGTTCTTTAAACGAAATAGTTTATGAAGCTTGAAGGAGGGGAATTAAGCGTTAAAAAAATGGGAATATTTTTCCTGATTTTAAGATGAATTGTTATCTGCATGATTATTTATGAAAGACTATTTAGCTAAATTACCGCTTGATGAATGGCGGCAAGCGACGAAAGAGCTTCTGAAAGGTTCTTTTTTAGAAGAAGCCTGGATAGATGAATCTATGCAGGTTTTGGGAGGGCAGTTTTCTGGAGCTTCAGAGGTAGAAGTTGTACTGCAGCTGAGAAGTTCAGATTATCGCTTTTCTTGCGATTCCTGTATGGGTCGCTTTTGTCCACATGTCAGTGCTCTGGTGGAATTTTATTTAGAAGATCCTGACTCTTTTATGCCAATTGAATGTTCAAATAGACTTATTAACAGTCTTGTGAAAAAGAGTTGGGGTAAGTATGAGTTGAAGACTAGAAAGAGAAATTTACGATCTCTGAAAAGAAAATTGGAAATGATGCAAGATGGTCTGTCTTTGGCTGAAGAGTTGTATGAGCAATTATTCCGATTATTACCTAAAGTGAATTCTCAGGAAGAATTATTTTCACTACGCGAGCAGGTGGAGAGACTAGGTGAGTATCATCTCAGTGGTTTAGTAGGAGAGTTTAAAAAAGTTATTTCATCAAATAAATATTCAATGCTGAGGCTCTTAGTTCGTTTAAGAGAGGATATCGCTGCTATTAAAAAAAATTTAGTTAGCCAATTAAACTCTGAATCTTTAGATTATCTGGATTCTGAATCTTATGCTTTAATGGGGCATATATGGAAAGTTGATGAACTGGCTGAGTTGCACCCTCCTGAATCTGGAAGTTTTTTGCAATTAGCATTTCGATGTGAAGAAAATAATTACTTAGAAAGACTAGAAGATAGAGCCGTGTGGCTGAATTTGAAAAATGGAGAATTGTGTCACTCTGTGAATTTACGACCCTATAAATCTTTAAGACATTTAAAGGCTGAAGATAGTTCTGATATGGTTTTAGAGTGTCATGAGTATTTTAGATATCCTGGAAAAAATAATTACCGAGTTCGTTGGCAATCAGCTTTCGCGAGAAAAGAAGGAGTTGAGGATTATCGATCAGTCATTAACTACTCTCGAGAAGATTGGGATGTAGTTATCAAGGAAGCCAAAAAACACTTACAGTCTCCAATTAAAGGTTCAGCCATTTTATTTCTTTTGAAATTTGAAAGATTTGAACTTTTGAATAATGAGATTTTTCTGCGTGACCAGTATGAGGGGGCCTTGAAGTTGATAAACGGGGACTCAGGAGAGCTGGTAAGTATTCTAAGAACATTACCTAAAGATGTATTGAGGGATGGTGCATGTTTAATAGAAGCTATTAGGGAAGAGAATGGCGCTGCAATTATTTTTAAGGCATTGGGGCTTGTAAGTTCAACTCATAAAATAAGGTTGACTTTATGAAGTTGAAGGAACAAGTGGATTTATTGTGGCTAACCATTGAAAAACAGTTTCAACTTGCCGTTAAAAATGATGAGCTGACTGAGGAGCTTTGCCGTTTAAAGAAGTTATTTTCAAAGCTTTCTGAGAAAAAGAGTGTTTTTCAAAAGCTTGTTCAAGCATTAGAAGATTATGTGCAGTCTAAGCAGGAGGATTATGTAAAGTACCTTTCTGATTTAGCTTTAATTACAGATAGGTTGAGATTGTCACTCTTTAAATTAGATCCTATCGAAAAAGCAGAAGAGATCAAATCATTTGAGGATACTATTCATTTTCGAGAAGATAGTTGGCTTTCATTGCAGCCGCTTGTTAAGGCCATGGCTATCAAAGGAAGTGGAAGGCTGAAAGCTCTTGAGCAAGCTTTCATTTTAAAAACATATCTTTATAGACAGTTAGTTCCTTACATTGTGGAAGCATGTGGAGATTCCTTTTCTAAAATATCTGAATTGGCGTTAACTGGTATGTTGCCATTTTTTGGTAAGGCTGGTTTAGTTGCATTGCAGGAAAGTTTGAACTTTGATGGTGGTAAAAGCGAAGAGAATAAGCTTAGGTACTTATTGAAGTATCTGGAAGGGGATGACTACCAAATACTTTTAGAAACGGTTTTATCTTCAACTAATGTTAGCTTCCAAAAAGAGGTATTGAAGATTTGTAAGGTTGAGTTGTGGATGAAAGAGTACTTAGTGAGGTTAAGTCAATCACGTAGCTTAGAATTATCTCAACTGGCAAAATGTATGTTTGAAAAGTTGCCGGGGTGACTTTATGTTGCCGGATATTTCTCTTTTGCGGGAGTTGGAAGAGTTTTTAATGATTTTATATTCAGAGTAATAGTAAGTTCAGGTAAATAATTCAGTTATGTTTAGAAAGGTATCAGTTTTTGTTTTAGTCGTCGTTTTCCATTTAGGGGTGTTGGGCGTCGTTTACCTTTCTACGAGAGAACCAGTGGAAGACGCAGGGAAAGAAGTGGTCGATGCTAAACAGACTGAGAATAAAGAAGTACCTAGTACGGAGAGCCAGAACAATGGCCGAGAGATTTCTTCTCCTAAACCCAAAACTGCACCGATAAAACCAACTTTAGTGAGTTCAGAAAAAGTTCATATCGTTGTTCAGGGGGACTATTTGGGTAAAATCGCGTCTAAATACAAAGTCAGTGCAAAAGACATCATGACTTTGAACAAGATTAGTAATCCTAATAGAATTCAGCCTGGTCAGAAGATAAAAATCCCGGCTAAATAAGCACGAATTAAGAAAATCTTCAAAAAAAGCTAAGAATCTTAAAAAAGCATTTTGACCTTTAATATATCACGATTAATATACGTGCACCAACGACGGATGAGTGGTCGAGTTGGTTTATGGCACCAGTCTTGAAAACTGGCGTAGGCGCGAGTCTACCGAGAGTTCGAATCTCTCCTCTTCCGCCATCTTTTTTCTTTCCAAGCCGGCTGAGCACAAGCCGATTTTAAAAAGTTAAAGTTTTAGGCAAATAATTGTCAATAAGTGATACAAATTTATCACATTAATACTTCTACTTTCCTAATTATTTCATTCATATAATTTACTTTAGTCATTTTTAATCTTAGTTGGGTTTAATTCCTCTGATGCTCTTGCATCGCAGTAACCCAATTAACTGATTAAATCGATACCTCGTATGCTTGCACCGAGGAGGCTCATTAATAATTTTTTTATAAATGAGTACGCTTTAAAAAGCCCCTGATTTTTGAGGGGTCTTATACAGCCAGAGCGCTTTTAACGCATCATAAGATTTAACTCTATCGGATTAATATTTTCCATTTAAAGGAAAATAACTAGTACCACGTCGCTCTTTAGGGATATTATATGCCTTTTATAAGACTTTAATCTGATTATCTCCTCGTAGCCTCTATTATGCGACACTTCTATTAATTCTTCCAAGATTGATGCCTATTCCCGCTAAAAAGGCATAGAGCTCCGCTTTGAATTTTTCTCGAACATTCAACTTACCTACATTATTATAGCCCTTGGTAAATTGCTTAACGGTGGCTTCTACATTGGGGCGAATTTTGCGCCGTTCCGGCGGGATCGTGTTAATATTTTTTACTCAGGTATGCGCATTTACAATATCTTCCGTGAAATAATGTACTTGGCCTTTTTTACTTTTCTAAATTTTGTATTGTTTTTGGTACGGGCAGATCCGGCAGCCCTCTAAATCAAATACAGCCTCGTAGCACTTTGCCGTCTTTTGAGCATCAACGCTTTGCTTTGGACAACTAACTTTGTAAGTGCCATCATCATTTTTACTGCAATTAACTGGCAATGCAGCCTTTCTTCCAGTATGAGCTGTAGTGACTAAGGTGTTGTCATTTAAAAGCATTTTCTGATCGGATTCTTGACCGCCATACGCTCCATCCGCATGAAGTTCGTCTAAATCAGGGGTCTTCTGTTTAAGCTCATCTATTTGTTTGGCAATAATGGTATTATCATTGACATTGTTATTGTCTACACAGATATCTGTAATCAGGTTAAATTCATTTTCAGGATCCGCAGTTTCTGTGATATTAGCAGCTTGGCCTTTATAAGATTCACCTTTTTTTATCCGGAAAGTAGCATTAATATTATCCGGGGACTGTAGGCATAATTATTTAATTGCTCGCGTTCCCTGAAGGGGAGTTAGGCAAAATTTCTTGAAAAGAAAAGAATCCATAAGAGTTACTTATTAACGACAATAAATAGGATTTCTTGTGAACTCAAAATTTTACCTAAATTATAGCATCTGTCTGGAATCTTGCGCCAGAAATGTAATATATTGGATTCGTCTGCTTATTTGTGAAGATGATGATGTTAATAGCGAAGTTTATTGAAGTTTTTGGCTCCAACGATGTGCCGTGTCAGTTTAGCTTCTGATGGAGAAGAGGCTTTGCGTTGTATGAAGACAGTGCCTTATGATTTAGTCTTGTTAGATATACATATGCTAAGATGAGCGGTATTGAAGTTTTGTAGAATGTAAAAAAAGCTGAGTCTAACTTTCAAATACCAGTAATTGCTATCAGTGCAAATATTAATCGGGAAAATAAAGACAACTGTAAAGTGGTGGGGATGTGTGCTTCCCTAAATAAGCCTCTAGAGTCAGGAGATCTGTATAAATGCATCTCAAAACACTTGAAGTCTTGTGTAATATTTTAAGCTTAATCACTTGTTGTTTATTTAGGATTTACCTCTGGTAATTTTTAACCTATGGGTTTCTATATTAGCGTGTAGGATATATGTAGCGATAAGTTAACTGGAGCGTTGGTTTGAAAGCCTTTTTATCAATCTTTATTAGTTTTCTTTTAATATCTTGTGTAGCTCAACAAAAATTGCATTGGCCTGATAAACATGGCCCTCAATGGAATGGTACAGTTCCAGACTCCGCGAGTAAGGGATTGCCTCTAAAATGGGGTGGTGAAAAAGAAGAAAATATTATCTGGAAAACACCTTTAGAGCGCTTGGGGCACTCAACGCCAGTTATCGCAGGGAAGAAGATTTGGTTTACATCCGCGACTGAAGATGGTAAACAACAGTTTATTTATTGTTTGGACAGCAATACCGGTAAAGTAATACACCATAAACTTTTGTTTGAGAATAGTAACCCTGAGCCATTGGGTAATACGACTAATAACTATGCAACACCTTCTTGCTTTTTAGAAGAGGATGCGGTTTATGTTCATTTTGGTACATACGGAACAGCTAGGCTGAATCCTGATACAGCCGAAATTATCTGGCAAAGAAGAGATATAGAGGTTCGTCATTATCGCGGTCCGGCATCATCTCCAATTATTTATAAAGATTTACTGATCTTAACTTTTGACGGAGTCGAAGATAAGCAATTTACATTGGCTGTAAATAAGCATACCGGTAAAGATGTTTGGAAGACTAAGCGATCGGTAGACTTTAAGGATCTTGTCGACGGTAAACCTAAAAGAGAAGGGGACTTTCGCAAAGCTTTTGATACTCCAGCCTTAGCAGAAGTTGGTGACCAGACAGTCCTTTTAAGTGTCGGCTCCAGAGCTGCTTATGGATATGATGTAGACACAGGTAAAGAGCTATGGATTTTAAAACATAAAAATTATAATGCTGCGGTTAGACCTCTATGGCTTCTTAAAGAGCAGATGGTCATTATTAATACCGGCTCAGCGAAAGCTAACCTTCATGGATTGAAACTTAGCCCAGATACTAAAGGCGATGTTACAGATAAACCAGTCTGGAGTCAAAGAAGAGCTTCGCGTTATTGTATGCCGGTTTACAAAGACGGGTATATCTATCAGATAACACATGACGGGAATGTCTCTTGTATCGATGTAAAGACAGGCGAAACTAAGTGGAAAGAGGCCTTGGTTAGGAGTTTTATGGCATCGCCTATTCTAGTTGGAGATAAGGTTTACATATTTGATACATTTGGTGAGAGTTTCGTATTTGAGGCCTCTTCAAAGTCATTTAATAAGTTGGCAAGTAATCATATAGATGACGATTTTAGTGCTTGTGTAGCAGTTGCAGATGGTTCACTTTATCTTCGCGGTAAGAAGTTCTTTTACAAGATTGGCAGGAAGTAGTTGAGCTTACTTTCTAAAGGATCTTATGGCTTTTGTAAGAAATGTCAGGTCGAACACTCTTTAGCAGAGTCTGAACGGTCTAGAGAACTGGCCTTAGAATTGATTCGCTCTCTAGATGAAAATCAAAGAATTGACTTTTCAAGCAGGACTTTAGACCCTGCGTTTTCAACGAGTTATCTTTTTGGTAAGGCGAGGGGCCAGATGTTTGGAGTTCTGGTGTGCGAAGACTCTCAAGGAAATGAAGTCGTTCTTAAAGCATTTTCATGTCAGTACAACAGTCGTTGGGAGCTTGAATCTTGGGCTCCACCTCTTTTAGATCTTGAAGTTTATAATAAAATCGTTCCTGAGGCAGATGTTCAAATTAAGGCGCTCAGTAGAAAAATTGATGTACTTGATAAACAGTCTTCTAAAAGGTTGGCTCTTTTAGAGGAGAGGAAGCGTATATCTCAGAAATTGATGAAAGATATTATAGATATTTACGAACTTCATAATTTTTGTGGGGAAGTTTCGAGTTTACCAGAAGCTCTATGTGATGAACGAGGCATACCGACTGGAATGGGTGATTGCTGCGCACCAAAATTACTTAACTGGGCAGCGAAAAGACATTTGAAGCCTTTAGCATTGAGCGAATTTTTCTATGGTAAAGAGAATAAGTCAGGTAGTCGTCAACATAAAGAGTTTTACTCCAGCTGTGAAGAAAAGTGTCGGCCTATTTTAGGTTTTATGTTATGTGGGATTGCAGTCAATGAATGATGGAAAGATAAATCTACTTCATGAAGAGGAGAGTTTTGTCGTTGTTGAAAAGATTAGTGGCTTTTTGTCTGTACCTGGAAGAGGAGAGGAGAATTACGACAGTGTAGCTTCTCGAGTTAAGGAAAGTTATTCAGGCTGTATCCCTCAGCCAGCAGTTCATCGGCTGGATATGGACACTTCAGGAATTTTAGTTTTAGCCAGAACGAAAGAAGCTCACCGCAATCTGTCCATTCAGTTTCAAGAGAGGCAAACTGAGAAAAAATATTATGGCTTATTGGACGGCGAATTAGAGGATGGTTCCGGAACAATTGAATTACCATTTAGGTTGGACGTCGATAATCGACCACATCAAATTTATGATGAAGTTCACGGTAAAATGGGAGTGACCAAATGGCAAAAGATTACTGTCGAGAATGGTCTGACAAGAATTTTATTTGAGCCAATAACTGGCAGGACACATCAATTACGAGTCCATTCAGCTCATGAGAAGGGCCTTGGTATTCCTATAGTAGGTGATCCGCTTTATGGAAACGCTGTTGGAAACGGCCAGCTTAAATTACATGCGGCCTTTTTGAGTTTTTCTCACCCAGGGTCTGGAGAGAGGTTATTCTTTCATTCAGAAGTTCCTTTCTAGAACCTTTGCCCCTGACTTCCCCTAAAACACTTTATTTGCCTGGTTTTGTGCTTAAAAAGTCGCAGGAAATAGGAAATTTCTCTAAGTTCTTGCAGCTCATCCCCTAACTTCTCCTTTTGTGTCCTGTTGTTGTTTTTGTGCGCTTCATAACCTCTTGATTTCCTAGATTTAATGCCTTTTTGGAAAATGCAGAGAAATTTTGTTTCAATAGGGGAAATTGTTTGCAATTTAGGAGAGTTTAGGGTACGATAGGGTAGGTTAGGGTTAAATAGGTTCCCAAAGGTAAAGATAGTGAGCGCGCAAGAAATAACCTTTACAGGCGAATTTGTTCATTCCTTAGACAGTCAACGGCGGGTTGCAGTACCACGTCAATGGAGAGTCGAAGGTTTGAAGTACTTCCTATTGCCCGGACGAGATGGAGTTTTACAGCTGGTTCCTGAGTACTACTTCAAAGATTTCCTGGATAAGATCAGAAAAGTTTCTTTGACGAATGCCAAGATTGGCCGCGCCTTAGCCTTACTTGGTTCCAGAGCACAAGAGTGCAGCTGTGATAAGCAAGGTAGAATTTCATTGACAGCAAAACTGAAAGAGCACGGTTCTCTAGATGGAGAACTGGTTATGGTTGGAGCTTTTACTCACGCTCAAATCTGGAGTAAAGAAGCCTGGGATAAACAGGCAGAAGATACCGAAGATGTTCTGGATGTTATTGACGGCTTATTCTCCGATGATGGTGGGGATTTGATAGACCTGCTAAAGAATCTTGGAGGTAAGTAAGTGAATGGAGATTTTAAGCACATACCGGTTTTACCACAGGAAGTGCTGAAGTTTTTAAAGCCCGAGAGAGGTGGGCGCTATATCGACTGCACACTGGGTGGTGGTGGACATAGTAAGATGATTTTGGAGAGTTCAGAAAATGTTCAGTTACTCGGCTTGGATCAAGATGAAAATGCGCTGAAAGCAGCGACAAAACGGTTAAGCTCATTTTCGAATCGCTTTGAAAGTAAGCGAATGAACTTTGGTGATCTGGCTTCTTTAAAAGAGACAGACTGGGATGGAGTCGATGGCATACTCATGGATATAGGAGTGTCATCTCACCAAATAGATGAAGCAGACAGAGGCTTCAGTTACGTTCATGATGGACCTTTGGATATGAGGATGGATAATCGCCAGGAGGAAACCGCTGCCGACATATTGAATAGTGCCGATGAAAGAGAGCTGACAAGAATTTTCAGGGAATATGGAGAGGAAAGAAATGCGAGAAGAATTGCCAAGAGAGTCGTTCGTGAACGAGAAACAAAACAATGGGAAAGTACTGGTGAGTTTGCAGAGCTCGTTAAAGCGGTCGTGGGACGAAGTAAGACCGGTAAGGCACCGTCTCCGGCGAAGTGCTTCCAGGCCCTTCGGATTGCGGTAAATCGAGAACTGGAAGTTTTGGAAGATGGCCTTGCTGCGGCATTTGACATGTTGAAGCCGGGGGGACGATTGGTAGTGATAAGCTTCCACTCGTTGGAAGATCGCATGGTGAAAGAATTTTTTAGGGACAAGGCATTGAGTTGTACTTGTCCACCGGATTTCCCGGTTTGTGTTTGCGATGCAAAAGCAGAGTTAAAGGTTTTAACCGGCAAAGCAGTTATGGCATCGGCTGCGGAAACGGAAGATAACAGCCGTTCGACTTGTTCGAAGTTGAGGGCTGCAGAGAGAATATAATAAATTTTGAGAGTGAAAAATGGGTAGAACCAATTCTAGAAAGATTCAGCGGCGGACTCTGAAGAAAAAGAGTCCAGTTCCTGCAGTGTTGTTGATCCTTTGGATGGCGACAATCTGTATGGTATTTGTTTATCAATACATGTCTGCCAGTACACTTGATTATGAGTTGAAGGCAAAGAAAGCAGATGTGACTGAAGTTCATAATCGCATTCGAAACTTAACTGCAGAAGTTGAGAAGCTTACAGCTCGTCGTTATATCCTGGAAAAGGTAGAAGAGTTTAAGCTTGGTCTTCGCGAGCCTTTGCCTGGACAAGTATATCACGTAAGGCACATACAATCAGGCGATGGTCTGCCAGCTCAGAGGCTGCGCGATGATTATATAACTGAAGAAGTGGCGGCAGCCAGGCGTTAGATTTTATGTTGAGGACAGCTTATCAAACAAGAATAGTTTTCCTCGGCATTTTTCTAGCAGTAGGGTTCATACTTTTAATCGCTAGATTGAGGGTGGTACAGATTGATCGTCACCACGAACTCAATGCAAAGGCCAAAAAGAAGTATACATCAAGTGTAAAAAGTGTCGGCATAAGAGGGAATATTTACGATGGGACCCGTATCCCGGGTCCTAACCTGCTTGCATCCAGTAAAGTTACTTACGACATTCTTGCTGAGCCTCGGCATATGGGAAGTCGCAAAGAAGAGGTTTTGGATAAGCTCACCAACAACCTTAAAAAGACAAGCCGGGCTGTGCTTAAACAAAGGTTTGTTTCCGGCAAACAGGAAATTGTCATTCAAAGGAATGTTGATCATGGAGATGTGACTCGTATTCAGCAAATGAAGCTTCCGGGATTACGCTATGTAGAGTCCAGCGTCAGGTCTTACCCGAAAGATTCATTGCTTTCTCATGTTCTTGGTTACACCACCCATGAAGGTCGTGGAGCTTCTGGAATTGAGCGGTCAATGAATGACGAATTGCAGCCACAAGAAGGTTATCTTCTTTTTGAGAGATCAAGAAGAGCTCATAAAGTTTCAACTTTAGATGAGCAAAAGGCTTTTGATGGCAAAGATATTCACCTAACAGTTTTAGAGCCAATCCAGTCTATTGTTGAAGATGTAATGGATGAGCTTATGGAAGAAGTGAAGCCGAAAGCTTGTTATGCCATTATGGCGAACCCTAAAACCGGAGCCATTATGGCTTTGGCTCAAAGACCAAACTTTAATCCTAATAATCGTAAAACGATGAAGCCTGAAAACTTTCGTTCGCGCTTTTTGGGTGATGTCTATGATCCGGGCTCAACAATGAAAGCAATCAGTCTGGCAGGCGTTTTAGAATATAATAAAAATATCAGTCTTGGTACTCCCGTTTATTGTGAAAATGGTCTTTGGCACTATGGGGGGCATCCATTAAGAGATGCAGGTCACAATTACAAAAATTTGCGTTTTTGGGAAGTGATTCAGAAGTCGAGTAATATTGGCACTGCAAAATTTGCTCTTACAGTCAAAAGAAGACAATACAGTATCTACAAAGACTTTGGTTTCGGTCAGCGGACAGGTATTAACTTGGGAGTAGAGAGTCGCGGTATTTTACCCCCAGAAAAATACTGGAGTAAGGTCTCTTATACACGACTTCCTATTGGCCAGGGGATTTCAGTGACTCCTCTTCAGATGGTTCAGGCTTATTGCGCTCTAGCAAATGACGGGCGCATGATGCAGTTGCATTTGGTAGATAAGATTTATGACCCCATAACAGATAAGTCGAAATACACCAGACCACTAATCAGGGATTTGAAAGTAGTTTCACCAGAAGTAGCCGCTGAAATGACAGAGGCCTTGAAAACTGTGACTAAAAAGGGCGGAACAGCAGTTGCTGCAGCAGTTCCTGGTTTTGAGGTCGCCGGTAAGACAGGAACAGCACAGAAGATAATCCCTGCAAAACGAGATGAAAATGGTAAGGTTATTGAGCGTGCATATTATTCTAATAAGGATCACGTATCGTCATTTATTGGCTATGTGCCGGCAGATAATCCTGAGTTTGTTCTTTATGTTGTCTGTGATGAGCCTCCTTATGCTTATAGATATGGAGGTAAATGTGCCGCTCCTTATTTTAAGAAAATTTCAGAACAGACTCTTAACTTCCTGAATATTCAGCCGGATATTTCCGATAAGGTTGGGAGTCGATGAAGCTAAGTGCCTGTCTTGAATGTTTACAGGACAATCTTCTTCAAGCTTCCTCGACACCTGAAATTGATGTTCTCGATGTAACAGCAGACTCCCGTCTCATTAAAGAGGGGAGTCTTTTTGTTGCCATACGAGGTAGTTTGTCGAATGGCGAAGATTTTATCCCACAAGCCATATCTAAAGGCTGTACCGCGGTTATTTCTCAAAGCTCTTTAGAATTAGAATGCCCTTCGATTCTAGTGAAAGATACTTACCTTGCAGTCAGCCAGTTGGCAGAAGTTATGTGTGACTCCCCTGCAGCGTCCATGAATCTTATAGGCATTACGGGAACAAATGGTAAAAGCAGTATTGCTATGATGATTAATTGGCTATTCATCCAAGCTGGTATTCAGTGCGGTTTGTCGGGGACCATAGAAACTTCATATGCAGGTAAAACTTTTCCCTCAAAAATGACTACACCAGATGCTCTGAGCTTTCAGAAACTGCTCATGGAAATGAAAGCCCATGGTGTAGAAGAAGTTGTCTTGGAGGTTTCCAGTCATGCTTTATCTCAACATAGAGTTGGAACGATTCCATTTAAAACGGCAATCTTCACTAACCTGACACAAGACCATTTAGATTATCACGATGATATGGATGCTTATTTTGACGCAAAAACCAGATTGTTTACAGAGTTGTTGGAGGGAGAAGGAGTCGCCATCATAAATATTGATGATCAGTATGGTCGTAAACTGGCGAATCATTTAGATGAATCTAGAAGTATTACTGTGAGTCAAAAAGAAGGTGATGTTGTAATATCTGATATTAAATGTGATTTTGAGGGGACGTCTTTTTGTTTAGAGAAAGAAGGTGAAAAGTACAATGTTATCAGCCCTCTTTTAGGTGAATTTAACGTTATGAACCTGGCGCAGGCCATCTTGGCTGTAGAGCAACGCGGAGTTTCTGTTGAGAGCTCGATTCAACTACTTGCAAACTTTCCCGGTGTTCCAGGTCGTATGCAAATATTCAGGGATGAGCAGAAGATGGCTATTGTCGATTATGCTCACACTCCAGATGCATTAGAAAAAGCCTTAAAGTGTCTTCGTCCTTTGACTTCTGAGTTACATTGTTTGTTTGGTTGTGGAGGCGATAGGGATTCAGGGAAAAGGCCTTTGATGGCTCAAGCGGCTCAACAATTCTCAGATTTTGTCTGGCTGACAGATGATAATCCAAGAACAGAAGACAGACAAAAAATACTTAGTGACATTCAAGAAGGCTTTGAGAGTTTTAGCAGCTTAAAGGTGGAGCCTGATCGGAAAAAATGCATTAGACAGGCCTGGAGTAAGGTGAGTAAAAATGGTATTTTACTGATCGCAGGAAAAGGGCATGAAGATTACCAAATATACGGTACAACAAAACAAGCTTTTTGTGACCGACAAGTCATTCAGGAGTTAATAAATGAGCACAATTAGTTTGGCGAATTGTCAAAGGTTTACTGGAGGACGCTGGCTGGTTGAACCGGCTGATGTTGAAAAAAGAGTCAGTATAGAGTCGGATAGCCGAAAAGATTGTTCAAAAGCTTTATTTATTGCTTTCGAGGGAGAGCGTTTTGATGCTCATGATTTTGTCGAAGCGGTAATTGATAAAGGAGCCTCGGCAGTCTGTGTTCACAAAAAGTCTGAATCTCTGTTGTTGGAAAAGGCTAAGACGGCAGGAATCGCAATTTTACTTGTTGAAGACACTATTAAGGCTTACCAGGATTTAGCAACAGGTAAATTGTCAGAGAGTGATTGTACGGTTATCGGTATTACTGGAAGCTCTGGTAAAACAAGTGTTAAAGCGATTTTAAGTCAGATGCTTGAGAGTGCGGCTCAAGGGCAAGTTTTGTCTACTATTGCAAATACCAATAACCATATAGGTGTCCCGCAGAATGTTTTGCGTTTAGAAGATCATCATAAATATGCAGTCATAGAAATGGGGACAAATAATCCTGGCGAAATCGCAGTCCTTGCTCAGTGTGCTCCACCAGACTTTGCTGTTATTACTTCCATCGGTGATTCACACAGCGGCAATTTTCCAGAGAATGGCATTCTCTATGAAAAGTCAGATATCATCAAGCATATGAAAGAAGATGCTTTGGCAATTATTCCAGAAGAACTAAAAGGAAAGATTCAGAGTACCGGAGTTTTAGAAGGGCGGGATTTTTTGACTTTTGGTATCGCTGGAACTGGTGTCTATGCTGATTATGTTTGTGGCACTTTGGATGGTGCCGAATTGGTCATTGAAGGCAAGGAAGTAAAAACTTCTTTGAGTGGAAGACATCAGGCTCAAAATATATCTGCCTGTATGACGGTTATGAAACAACTTGGTTTTGAGTTAGATGACTATCTAGGCAGTCTCGGGAGGTTAGAGCTTCCGGGCATGCGCATGAAAATTCAGGAAGAACAGGGCGTTACCTGGGTCAATGATGCATACAATGCTAACCCCCAAAGTATGTTAGCATTTATCGAGTGGTTAAGAGACATACCAGGAATTGTTAAAAATTATAAAAATCGTTTCCTTGTTCTGGGAGATATGCTGGAATTGGGTGATAACAGCTTGTCATTCCATGAAGAGGTTGTTGAAAGTATACCCGGGAATTGGAAGATTATCGGCGTCGGAGAAAACTTTTGCTCAGCAGCAAAAGGAGAGTTTCCTACTTTTATAGACAGTGAATCCGCCTCCGAATTTATATGCCGCAAGATTCAGGCAGGGGATTTGGTGGCTCTTAAAGCTTCACGTGGAATTAAACTTGAAGAAATATATAAGAAATTTACGAATTAAAGGAAAATTGAATGCTTTACTGGTTAAGTGAATTCACTGATCATTTACGAATATTTAGATATCTGACTTTCAGATCTGCAGGTGCAGCTTTGACGTCCATGATGATTGTGATTTTACTTGGACCATGGGTTGTTCGTGCTTTAAAGAAATTTTCCTTTGTCGCTCCTTTAAGGTTACAGGGTTTAGTTGCAGAAGAAGAGTTGGATTACAGCAAAGCTAAAACCCCCAGTATGGGAGGGCTTCTAATAGTCTTTGCTATTGTCGTTTCAACTCTATTATGGGCACCTTTAAATAACGCTTTGGTTGTTTTGTTTTTAGGTAATATGCTGGCCTATTGTGCCATCGGTTTTTACGATGATTACAACAAAGTGCTTTACAAGAATCGCGATACGGATGGCGGGATCTCAGCCAAAATGAAATTGCTTTGGCAGTTTTTAGTCGGTGCTTTGGCAGTTTATTGTATCACCATTATTCCAGGTCTTAGTAACTATAGTGACGACTTTATGTTACCATTTTACAAGCATCCGGTAGTAGCTGGAGTGCCTTTATGGATAATGATAATCTTTTCATCTATCGTTGTCGTTGGTGCTTCAAATGCGGTTAATTTAACAGATGGTTTAGATGGCCTGGCGACTGGTAATATGCTGATCTGTGCTGGTACCTATGTGATTTTCGCTTATTTATCTGGCAATGTAAATTTTTCAAGTTACTTAAATATTCCTTATATTGAAGGTGCTGGTGAGGTTTGTGTATTTGGTGCTGCTATTATGGGTGCCTGTTTGGGCTTCCTTTGGCATAATTGTTATCCCGCATCGATGTTTATGGGAGATACCGGAAGTTTGGCTTTAGGTGGGTCTATAGGTCTTATTGCAGTTCTTGTAAAACAAGAGGTAACATTGATTATTGTTGGTGGAGTCTTTGTTATGGAAACGGTTTCTGTGATGATCCAAACGAGTTATTTCAAGTATACTCGTAAGAAGTATGGCGAGGGTCGCAGAGTATTTCTTATGACGCCTATTCATCATCACTTTCAAAAGAAAGGCTGGACCGAGACACAGGTGGTTATTCGCTTTTGGATTCTAGGTTTGATCTTTGCCGGAATAGGTTTAGCGACCTTAAAGATCCGTTAAAAGCAAAAGCCGGACTTTAAGATCCGGCTTTCAAGTTTGGAACTCACAACTGTGAGTGATTTTCGCTTTAGCGTCAGGCTCGCCTGCGTATTACAGGCTTAAAACATCTTGCCCGGGCTTCCGTTGCTGCAACAAGGACGTTGTCGCCGAGCTCTTTCATAGCAGATTTATGTTTCTCTATATGTCTTTTAAGTTTTTCGTACATGGCATTTTCTTCAGAGTTGAGGTCTGAGTAAATCTTATGTGAATAACACTTAAAGTGATCCTTATATTCTATGTTAAAGTCAGCGAGTGTTTTGGTGTAAAGATTCGGGTCGCCACTTATACAGCTGAATTTATTGATGTAATCATCTGCTATAACTTTAAAACTTTTGGTGCTCTTACTAATGTTCTTGCCAACGCGTTTAAATTCATCGATTCGACTTTCGAATTTAAATATTGAGCCAGAAGATCCAGATTGTTGCGACATTTTATAGTGTGCAAAAAAGAATGCTATCGCAAGGATGATTAACTTTAACATTGTTGCCCTTTATCTTTCTTTACAGAACAATTATTTAAGATAAATTTAATAATTTCAAGATGAAAATGAGGCCGATCGAAACTTTTATGGATAGCACTCAGCTAAAACGCTGGCGTTTAATTCTCGGTAAAGCCGTAGAAAATGAATTTGAGGAGAATGGGCAAGATACAAGTCTTGAAGGAGAGCAAGCTCAAATGGATTCTGCTTTAGGAGCAATATATGATAATCCACCAGAGACTTCGGCAGATTCCAAAGAAGGTAAAAAGACTCAGACTGGTGGCTTGAAGAAATCAGCGCCTTCTATTGCCAAATGGTTAGGGGATTTAAGAGAATGCTTTGATTCAGAGACGGTTTCAATTGTTCAGAAAGATGCTATGGAGCGCAAAGGCTTAAAAGAGCTTTTGTACGAGCCGGAAATTCTTGATAAGGTTGAGCCGGATATTGATCTGATTACGACATTGCTCGCTCTTAAAGAACATGTTCCCGAACAGTCAAAGGAGCAAGTGAGAAGTCTTATTGAGCGTTATGTGAAAAGCGTTCAAGAAGCTATGAGTTCAAAAATTGAACAACAAGTCCGTGGCATTATAAATCGTCGCCAGGCATCGCCTGTATCGAGAGCTGACAGTATCAACTGGCCGAAGACGATAAGACAGAATTTGAAGAATTTTGACGTCCAATCGGGGAAACTCATTCCAGAAAAAATTCATTATTTTGCCCATAAAAGAAAAACTGCAAATTGGGATATAATTGTCGATGTAGATCAAAGTGCTTCTATGGCAGACTCTATGGTTTATGCTTCCGTTATGTCGGCAATTTTTGCTTCTTTACAAAGTATTAAGACGAGAGTGGTGGCTTTCGATACCGCCGTTGTAGATTTAACTGAAGAGTGTGGTGATGATCCTGTCGATATGCTTTATGGAATGCAATTGGGAGGAGGAACGGATATCAATAGATCTTTGACCTATTGCCGTGAATTTATCTCTGAGCCAAGCCGAACAGTTTTTTTATTGATAAGTGATTTATATGAAGGTGGTGACCGTCGACAGATGATTGCACAGATGTTGGAGATGAAAGAATCAGGAGTTCAGGTTATGTGTCTTCTGACTTTATCGAACAGTGGAACACCATTTTATGATGAGCTTATTGCTCAAGAATTGCGTCGAGGAAATATTCCTTGCTTTTCTTGTGCACCAGAAAAACTTCCAGAGCTCATCAAAGATGTACTTTCAGGAAATTCCTAGAATGAGCTTAGTAGACTGGTAATAGGCTCTTTTCGAGAGCTTCCAGTTCACTGCGCATTTCGTCATAACTCTGATATCGTTTTTCGGGATTGCGGTTTATCATACGATCAAGAATCTTATTGAATTCAGTGGAGCGTCCAACAAGAACTTCATGGCAAGGAGTTCTCTGATCGTTAATGTGTCCTTCAATTATTTCCTCTGCTGGGCCTTCGAAATAATTTTTGCCGCTGGCAACAAAGTAAAAAAGCATGCCCATAGCATAGATGTCAGAACGAATATCCTCAGCTTTTCCTTCAACTCTTTCTGGCGGAATGTAAGAAGGTGATCCTACGAGATTTTCTTCGTCGATATCGTTGCGATAGTCTTTATGCACAGCCAAACCGAAATCAAGCAGAGTTAGCTTTTCTTTATCAACGATGACATTCTGCGGCTTTAAATCGCGGTAAAGGACTTCAAGCCCATCCATGTAAGAAAGAGCGTTGCAGAGCTTAATCATCCATTTGACGATTCGTTGCTCAGTCAAAGCATAATTGATTACACAGTTTTCCAGAGTGATACCCTGAACATAATCCATAAGAAGAAAAGCTTTACCGGCTTTATAGCCGAAGCGATAGGTACGAACAATGTTTGGGTGAATAAGTTCCTCAACTATTTCACCTTCGTAGAGAAGGCTTTGGAAGCGGAAGTCACACTCATCTGTATATTCAGAAAGCTTCATCGCATAAATTGTTGAGTTGTTGCGTTCCTGGGCCAGATAGACACGGCCCATACCACCTTCACCAGCTTGAGCATACATCCAGAAGCCGGAAATGGACATCGGGCAAAAAACATGACCATCACAGTACTGACAATCGTACTCCAGTAAAGGATCTAAACCGTCCATATCGTGCCAGTTGCCGCATGATGGGCATTTAGCCATCCCTTCTTCAAATTTTTGTAAATCTTCTTCAGCCAAGCTGACTGGAATTGTACTCATTTATGTATAGGCTCAAATTTTATGTAGTATATATTTATCTAATATTGCCCATGGGGCGTTATTATTCTACATTTCATAGTCAAGTTCGTCAAAAATGACATATCGTTTTATCTGATTCAGTAGAATTGAGTGTAACAATTAGGTGAAAGTCAGCTGTAAATTGCCGAAGTTTTGTAAAGGAGACTTCGGCAATTCTTAAATGTCACTCGACCATTATTTCGTTAACTTTAGACTCTGTAGCCTTTGCCCATACAGGATATTGATCTTTGTTAGGGTGAAGGAGGTCTTTCATTATTGACCTAGGTAATGCGCCATTTTCATCAAGAAAGTTTTGGTTGATATCTAGGAAGAATACCTTCTTGTCATCAGCATAACCTTTAATAATATTATTGATGCCGATATTTAACTATCGCAATTTATCTTCAGGCTTGGCACCACGTGGAAAAATTGCCAGTAAAAGGATCTTAGCCTCAGGTTGTCTCTTTTGAAGATTTGCAATGATTGATTTGATGCCCAAAGCAGTATATTCAGGCTTATCTTGGCGGCGGCCAGTATTATTGGTACCGATCATCATAACTAAAAGTTCTGGATTGATGTTATCGACAGCACTATTGTTGAGTCGCAAAAGGACATGTTCTGTTCTATCGCCAGAAAAACCAAGATTCAAGGCATTTCTTTTGGCATAATATAAAGCCCAGACTTTCTTTCCCTTGTTATCCCAGGCATGAGTTATGGAATCACCCAGGAAAACCAAGTCGACTTGTTTTATTTTTCTTTGATTGCCAGTTTTTCTTTATGGCGTGGCATCCACCACTTCACTGCCCATTTGACATCTTGGGTGACTGGTTGAATAGATAGAGGTTTTTCCTCAGCAATTAATTTACTCGCTAGAAATGCAAGTAACAGACAGACACAAACTTTTTCATGTTAGTTTCTTCAATTAGAAAGACTAATTATATCCTTCATCAGGAGATTTAACAAAGCTTTTGAAAAGTTTAGTTTTCGTCTGCTAATTTATCGAGAAATAGCTTTTCGCGATAGTATTTCAACTCAGCAACAGATTCACGAATGTCATCCATGGCTCTGTGTGTGGCTTTTTTATAGAATTTTTCCATGTTGGGGTACCAGCGAACTCCAAGTTCTTTGATGGAGCTGACATCGACCATGCGATAATGCAGATGATTGGTAATTTTAGGCATGTATTTCAAAAGGAACATTCTGTCTTGACCGATAGAATTACCACAAAGAGGAACTTTAGTACGGCCAGTGTGCTTCTTGATGAATTTTAAAGTCTGCTTTTCAGCCTCTTCCAAAGAGATAGTTGAAGATTTGACTTTTTCCGTAAGACCGGATTCACCATGTTGTTTTACACACCATTCGTTCATTCCTTGCATGATTTCTTCTGGTTGGTGAATGATAATTTCAGGGCCTTCAGCGATGATTTTTAAGTCGCCATCTGTAATGAGTGAAGCAATTTCAAGGATATGATCTGTTTGAGGTTCAAGTCCTGTCATTTCCAGATCAATCCAAACTAGAAGTTGTTTTTTATCCATAAAGGCCTGTGCTTAGCATTAAATTTGTATGAGGTATAAAATATCAATTGAATGTTGTTTTCCATCTCAAATAGGAAATTAACAAAAGAAAATGTTACTGATTGACTCTCTCTCTGGAGGAATCTACTAACTTTGGAGTACCACCGTCTTTGACAAGAAGAATATCTTCTGCTGCTTCAGTGGCTGTCGCATAGCGTTCTTCCTGATCAGTTGCCATCATAGTTGTTATGATATCCGATAGTTCCTGAGAAATTGAAGGTATGATGTCCTTAAGAGGTGGGGGTGGTTGCCTGACACGGGCATTTAAGACTTCAAGTAAGCCACCATAGTTAAATGGTGGTGAACCGGAAAGCATATGGAAGAGAGTGGTTCCTAGAGAATAGATGTCGGATCTATTGTCTTGATAAGAACTGCCATCAACCATTTCTGGACTTACGTAGTAAGGTGTACCTAAAATTGAGTTATCTTCAGAGAAGGCTTTTTCGTGACATGAAACAAGCCCGAAGTCACAAAGTTTTATATTACCTTCCGTCGTGATCATGATGTTTTGCGGTTTTACGTCTCGGTGAATCATCAAAAAGCTTGACCAAACGTGGTCCAGTGCGTAGCAGATGTGAATCGCGACAGACATAGCATCGCTCGTTGGCATAGCGCCATAAGAGTCCAGGTACTCACTGAGATTTATGCCATCAACGAATTCCATGACGATGTAAAGAATGTTGTCTATTTCACCACCAGAGTAAATTCTCACTATATTATCGTGAACCAATTGTGTGGCCATCTCGATTTCAGATATAAACTCGGCAGAGCTGTGGTCATCTGTTGCTTTTTTGGAAAAGAAAAGTTTTAAAGCTACTATATCGTTTGTAGCTAAGTGCTTTGCTTTGACAACTATGGCATTGCCACCAGTGCCAATTTTTTCCTGAATCAGGTAATCGCCTAATATTATATAGTGGACTTCCGATACAGGAATAAAGATGTTTAGCTTTTCGCATTTTGGGCAGCGTTCAAGGCCACCACTTCTGGTTAGTTTACTGTCGTACACTCGACCACAATGTTCACACGAAATTTGCACGTATTTCCCTAATCGTTAGTATCAACCATTTGTAAAGTAAAAACGAGGCTAAAGTATTTTCAAGTATACTGTATAATTTAAATTATAATAAAGTCATATCTATGAGTAAAGGCATTATGCAACATATACTGGCATATTATGCTCAAAATAAACTTTCTGTGATTGACTTATTTTAAGGTTAGCGGCATTTTAGGGATGCTTGTGTTCTAGCATATATGTCAATACTTAAGAATGGAGTCTTTCTGTGCCTGTTGCTACTTTGAAATCAGCTGTTAGGGATGTCCCTGACTTTCCACAGGAAGGAATTATTTTCAAGGACATTACTCCTATCTTATCTTCGCCGGATTTGTTCAATTTAGCTATTGAGCAGATGCTAGGTGATGTGTGCGGCTCAAAAATTGATAAGATAGCAGGCGTAGATGCACGAGGTTTTATATTCGGTTCTGTCATGGCAGACCGTTTAAAGTGTGGGTTTGTTCCGGTAAGAAAAGCCGGTAAGCTTCCCTCGGACAGCATCAGCGAGTCTTACTCTCTTGAGTATGGCGAAGCAACTCTCGAGTTGCACAAGGATGCTATTCAGGAAGGTGAAAGTGTCTTAATTGTTGATGATTTGTTAGCGACAGGTGGAACTGCAAAAGCAGCGGCTGCTCTGGTTGAGAGACTTGGCGGAAAAATTCACAGTATTTCTTTCTTTATTGAGCTCGGTTTTTTACCGGGTCGAGAAACACTTGCCGGTTATCCGGTTAATTCCTTACTTCAATATTAAAATAGGGACTGCAAATGAGTCAGGACATTGATGTCACAATGAGTGAAGACAGGTTGTTTCCGCCTGTTCAGGAATTTGTGGACAAAGCGCATATCAAATCACGTGAAGAATATGACGCTATGTACAAAGAATCTATCGAAGATCCTGAAGCTTTCTGGGGCCGCATCGCAGAATGTTTCACTTGGACAAAGAAATGGGACAGAGTCCGCAACTGGGACAATGCTCCAGTCGCTAAATGGTTTGATGGCGCCAAACTGAATATTACTGAAAACTCTTTGGATCGTCACGTTGCTGAAGGCCGTGGTGATAAAGTGGCAATTTACTGGGAAGGTGAACCGGGTGACTCGGAAGTCATCACTTACAGCGATCTTCTTGAAAGAGTCTCTAAAGCTGCAAATACTTTCAAAAAGCTGGGCGTTGGCAAAGGCGATCGCGTAGCTATTTATCTACCAATGATTCCTGAGCTCGCAGTAACCGTTCTTGCTTGTGCAAGAATTGGCGCAGTTCATACTGTTATCTTTGGTGGTTTTTCCGCTCCTTCACTGGTCGACAGAATCAACGACTGTTCTGCAAAACTTGTTGTGACTTCAGATGGTGGTTACCGCCGTGGTAAAGTTCTTGATCTGAAAGCAATCGTTGATGAAGCTCTGGAAAACACGCCTTGCATCGAGCATTGTCTTGTTGTTAAGAGAACGAACAACGAAATTACTATGAAAGACGGCCGTGATGTTTACTGGTGTGAACAACACGAAGGTGTTTCAAGTAACTGCCCTGCAGAAGAGATGGACTCTCAGGATCCGCTATTCATTCTCTATACTTCTGGTTCTACTGGTAAGCCTAAAGGCATCCAGCATTCAACTGGTGGTTACATGGTCGGTACAGCGACTACGACTAAATATATTTTCGACCTTAAAGAGGACGACGTTTATTGGTGTACTGCTGACGTTGGTTGGATTACCGGTCACTCTTACTTCGCTTACGGTCCAACTCTCAACTGCGCGACTCAGGTTATGTACGAAGGTGCTCCAAACTTTCCTGACTGTGATCGTTTCTGGGACGTTATCGAGAAATACAAAGTTTCAATTTTCTATACAGCTCCAACTGCTATTCGTGCCTTCATGAAGTGGGGTGATGAATTTGTTGATAAGCACGACATCTCATCTCTACGTCTTCTTGGTACTGTTGGTGAGCCAATCAATCCAGAAGCATGGATGTGGTACCACAAGAAAATCGGTGCTAAGAAGTGTCCAATTGTCGATACCTGGTGGCAGACAGAGACTGGTGGCGTAATGATCGCACCACTTCCAGGTGTTACTGCAACTCGTCCAGGTTGTGCAACTATGCCTTTCTTTGGTGTCGATGCAGCTATTGTTGACGAAAAAGGCAATGAAGTTCCAACTGGTAAAGGTGGTCTTCTTGTAGTGAAGCAGCCTTGGCCTTCAATGTTGACAAATGTTTATGGCGACACTGAGCGCTACAAAGAAGTTTACTGGAGCCGTTTCGAAGAGCAGGGTTACTATCTCGCTGGTGACGGTGCGGTTAAAGATGAAAATGGTTACATTACTATTCTTGGTCGTATCGATGACGTCATTAACGTTTCTGGACACAGACTTTCTACTATGGAGCTTGAGAGTGTTCTTGTAGCTCACGGTCTTGTTGCTGAAGCAGCAGTTGTCGGTTATGAACACGACATCAAAGGTGAAGGTATCGCAGCTTTCATCACTGCTTCAAATAACGTTGATCAGTCTCCTGATAATAGAGATCTTCTTAAGAAGTATGTTGCTAAAGAAATTGGTCCATTTGCAAGACCGGATCAGGTGCACTTCACAGATGCTCTACCTAAGACAAGATCTGGCAAAATCATGCGTCGTCTTCTTAAAGATATAGCTGCTGGTAAAGAGCTTAAGCAGGATCTTACAACTATCGAAGATGTTGCTGCTTTACACAAGCTTGTTGAAAAAGTTCAGGCTGAATTAAGCTAATCTTCATTAGCACATGACTTATAAAAAAGCGGGTTCGAGAGAACCCGCTTTTTTGTTTGGAAATTTACTCTCTAAAACCTTTTGGGTTTTGACTTTGCCAGTGCCACGCATCAGTAATCATTTCAGTTAGACCGCGTTTTGCTTCACAGCCTAATTCGTCTTTGATGAGTTCAGCTTTTGGAGTTAGCATAGCAACATCGCCTTCGCGTCTTGCGGTAATTTCCGCTGATATTTCACTGCCGGAAATCTGCCGGAAAGATTCAATCATTTCTTTTACTGAGTAGCCAGTTCCTGTTCCGACATTGTAGACTTTAACGCCATTCATTTTGGCAATGGCAGCTTCGTGAGCTTCGGCCAGGTCCATGACGTGAATGTAGTCGCGAACACCAGTACCATCCGGAGTATCGTAGTCATCGCCGAAGATGAAAACCTTAGGACGAATACCTGCAGCAACCTGTTGAACGAATGGTAGAAGATTATTTGGGTATTCCGGGTCTTCACCAATTTCACCAGATTCATGAGCACCTACTGGATTGAAATATCTTAAAAGAGTGACATTCATTTTTTCATTTGCCTTGGCACAGTCAGTCAGGATTGTTTCCATCATCAGTTTAGTCTGACCATAAGGGTTGGTCGCTCCAAGAGGGGCTGTTTCAGGTACCGGAATTTCTTTGGCATCACCATAGACTGTAGCGGATGAACTGAAAACGATATTATTTACACCAGTTTCTTGCATGCACTCGAGAAGATTGATAGTACCGCTTATGTTATTGTTGTAGTATATCAGAGGCTTTTGAACAGATTCCCCTACTGCTTTTAGAGCAGCAAAGTGGATGACCGAATCGATATTTGGTTCTTTATTTAAAACTTCCAGAGTGGCTTCTTTATCCATTAGATCAACATTATAGAAAGTGATCTTCTTGCCGGTCAATTTTTCGACGCGTCGAATGGATTCTTCAGATGAATTGCAAAGGTTGTCTAAAATAACAACTTCATAACCTTTTTCGAGAAGAACTAAACTTGTGTGTGATCCGATATAGCCGGCACCACCGGTAACTAAAACTTTTTGCATGTGACCCTCTAAGTATTTATTGGGATTTTAATTGTTTTTTGCCTTACATCAACATTAGCTCATTGAGATGGTAGGGATATCATTTTTAAGCTGAAAGTTCTTATTTTATATCTCTGGTTCACTGTCTGCGGGATATCCTGTTAGAATTTTGTGGCATACACTATATAGGTACGCAAAAAAATATAGTAAATTAACAGGTCTGTTGTACATTGTGAGTCAGTGAATTAAAGCGAGAAATATGGAAAGGCATTCATTACTGCACGACTTTAAAAGTTACTTTGGCCTTATAGAAGGTGGAGTAGACTTGCGCAGTTCCTTGTTGTCTCTGCCACTCGAAAAGATTGCCAGTCTTCACAAATTTATTCTCGACCATGGCAAAAGTTGCCGGATTTTTATTTTGGGGAATGGCGGCTCCTTCGATAATTCGCGTTGGATGGCTCTTATGCTTAGACGTAATGGCTACAATGCTAAAGTCCCTGGTTTTATCGATGATTATTTTCACACTATGTACGCCAGAAGTTATGCTGACATCTATGCCGAAGGTTTAGCTCAGGATGGCATTGGTGAAGGGGATATTGTTATTGGGATTTCTGGTTCCGGAAATTCTGAAAATGTAGTTCGCGGTCTAAAAAGTGCAGAAGAAGCCGGAGCAAGGATTTTTGCTTTTGGTGGACGCGATGGTGGAAAATTAGCAGATGTTGTCGCTCCGGAAGACTTTTTGATTGCCAAAAATATTTGCATGGAAGCCATTGAGGATCTGCACAATTTTATCTTTTACATCTTACTCCACGCTTTAAAAGATGGCGTTTCTATTGAGCAGGCTCATAAAAAGATTATAACGATTTACGATGAATTCTTGAGTGCTGAAAATCTGAATACGATTCAGGAGCTGGCATTTGGAATGATTCATAGTATTTGCCATGACGGGCATGTTTTTATACTGGGACTGGGTCTTGGAGCGAATCATTTTCGAGCCGATATGAATCGTGGCTCTTCGAATACTTTACCGATTCGCGGCCTTTCGGCACCAGAGGTTTTTAATATCAATTCCGCAGAGGCAACCGCCAATGACGACGGCCCCGATTTTATTTTGGCTGACGGACTTGTTAAGTTTAAACCGAATCATAAGGACTTTGCAATTCTATGTGATACTGGTGAGCATCATGAACTGTATGATCATTGTAAGGATGTGTTGGATGCAGGTTATACTCGACACTTAGCCATAGGTATAAAAGGCGGTGTAGATATTCGTTGTTTTGAAAGGGAAGAGCGAGACCTGCCTGTTATGCTAATAGCTCACGCCTGTGGTGAAGTCATGCGCAAATTTTTACACTCGCAATTTTCTATTAGAGAAATCGCTACTAATGAAAACTTTTCAGGGGAAGATAAAAAATTGGGGATGAAGCAGACGATTCAACTTGAGAGGAAGTTACAAGAGTCTGGAGTCATTACTAAAGATGAAGTAGTAACCTTTTGCTATGGAAAGACCTTTGCTGTGAAAGCAAATGAAGGGACTTACTACAGTCGTTGTTTCTACTAGGACAGTTCGCAAAGGACGTCTTCAGAATTTTCTAATGCCACGCCATTAATTGAACTGCTTGTTTGCGGATTCAGTTTGACTAGGTGCCAGTTTCCTGAGAAGTGCTTCTTAAATATTTTTACTGCTGCAGCTTCAACTTCGCGTTTGGTGTCGAAATTTTTAATTTTTTCACCAAGCTGAGCGCCTTTGAATCTTTCACCGCGATCTATAAGTAGGTCTCGTTTACGAATGGGACGGGTAAGTTGAATTTTTAAACCACGTGATTGCTGCGGGGCATTATTGTCGAGATAGACGCGTTTTCCTGCCGTAGTTTCAGCTTTTAGTGACGGAATGCGGAGTTCCCCATAATAGTGCAGGGCACCTTGAGTTACACCTTTCCATGTAGTTATATCCAGCATAACTCGGCGTGGGTTTTCACCTTCATATACTGTAACATACTCTTCTTCGTCCTTAGTATATCTAAGGCCAATGCCATGTTCGTTTGACAGAGTATAATCCAGTTCATTGTCGGTAATATTAAACATAATTCCCATCGAGTTGATTCGATCAATAGGTGACATAGTATTCGTCTATTTTGATTTATGCAAGTCTTCAGTCTTAAATAAAGGTTCATTTGCTGTAATCTTAGTTTGGATGTTTACGAATTTGTAATTTCATTTTCTGTGGCGGATCCTTTGTTGGTATAGTTTCTTTATGGTTGTGTTAGGAGTTGTATCTCAAGGGATATTGTGATAGTCGGCTTTGCTAAATTCGGTAAACCTCCGGCTTTTCCGGATGGACCCTTACAGTTTTACTTTTTCGGCAGTAGGTCTTTTCCTTACCTCGAATCGCTCAAAGTCATTAAGATAATGAAAAAGAAAATGGATTACAGAAAACTAATCCACTCAACTTATTATTGCAATTAGCATGTAGTGTTCATACCGAAGTGCAGGCGCAAAGTTCTTTGTGGTAATATAAAACAACATCCAGGATCAGCTTTTCATAACTTGGCCTGTCAAAAAGAATGTAAAATTGAAGAAGGTCATTTAGTGCCAGATAATGTGCATACATTGATCTCTATACCACCCAAACATCCTGTAAGTAGCGTGATTCGTTTCATGAAAGGCAAAAGTGCAATTTATACTTTAAACGGTTAATATCTTAGCCGTTTAAAGCATACATAAGCAGGGTGCTGGAAATGACTGAGATGAATTCACTTTTTGAAATACCGCCAATAGAGCTATTAATCCGGCAATGAATTAGAATTCAAAATCAACTTGCATATTTGACCTTTGGATGACGAAAATATGATTTTAC
>JAKVBD010000042.1 GCA_022446985.1 Lentisphaerales bacterium | reverse complement strand
TACGTTTACCTTTTATCGTCGCTCCAGTACAAGTTGCAGTTCTTCCACTTTCTAAGAAGCTTTCAGATAAAACTGAAGCCATTCACAAAAAGCTTCAAAAGACATTTAGATCGGCTCACGATATAACTCAAGGAATTGGTAAACGCTACCGCCGTCAGGACGAAATCGGTACACCTCTTTGTGTTACTTACGATTTCGAAAGTGAAGAAGACAACTGCGTAACTGTACGCGACCGTGACACTATGACTCAAGAACGTGTGAGCCTTGATGAACTACAAGGTTACATTTTCAACAAACTTAATGCGTAAGGCGCCAAGCAACTATGCTTTTAATGATTGATAACTACGATTCCTTTACCTGGAATCTGGTCCAGTACTTTGGTGAGCTGGGCCACCTACCTGAGGTTGTCCGCAATGACGCCAAGACGGTAGAAGAATTAGCTGCTATGAATCCAACGGCAATTGTGGTTTCTCCGGGCCCCTGCTCACCTAAAGAAGCCGGTGTATCATGTGAGGCCATTAAATACTTCTCAGATAAGGGTATACCAGTATTTGGTGTTTGCCTTGGGATGCAATCGATTGTTGACACTTTTGGTGGCACGGTTGGTCATGCCCCTTACCTCATGCATGGTAAAATTTCAGCTATCAATCATACTGGCAAAGGAATCTTCAATGATATTCCAAGCCCTTATAATGCTACTCGTTATCACTCTTTGTGTGCTGTCGGTGAATTACCGGATTGTCTTGAAGTGACCGCAAAAACAGAAGATGGCATTGTCATGGGTGTTCAACACAAAGAACTGCCTGTCTATGGCGTACAGTATCACCCCGAGTCTATCTTAACTGAACACGGACATGATCTACTTGACAATTTCCTGAAGCTTAGCGGATTAAAAAAATGAGTTACTTTCGCGAAAACATTCAAGCTACTTCCGGGTACATTCCTGGCGAGCAGCCTAAAAACCCGGACATTATCAAACTCAATACAAATGAGAACCCGTACCCACCTTCCGCAAAATCTGTAGAAGCACTGCATAGCTATGTGATTGACAACCTCAGGAAATACCCTGAGCCAGTCTCTCAACCAGTTAAAGAAGCTGCGGCCAAAGTTCTTGGTGTAGACACTCAGGAAGTTCTCGTTGGTAATGGTTCAGATGACATATTGACTGTAATCTTCAGAAGTTTTGCTGGTGAGCAGGATACTATTGGCTGGTTAAACCCAAGCTACTCTCTTTATCCTATTCTAGCTGAAATCCAGGGAGCGAATCAACGTTTTGTTGAACTTGATGAAAATTTCGAACTGCCAACCGACTTAGCCGAACAGGCCAAAGGCTGTAGTCTCTTCCTCATTACCAATCCAAATGCTCCGACGACAAATTCATTCTGCAAAGAAAAAATTCGTGAATTCTGTAAGTCTTTCGAAGGCATCGTTGTAATCGATGAAGCGTACGGTGATTTTGCTGAGACTAACTGTTTAGAGCTATATAAAGAATTTCCAAATGTCATTGTCACCAGAACATTCTCGAAGAGTTACTCTTTAGCTGGAATCCGAGTTGGTATGGCTTTTGCAAATAAAGAGCTGACTGCCGGCATGCATAAGGTAAAAGATTCTTACAATGTCAACGCTCTTTCACAAACCATGGCAGCGGCGGCATTGCTTGATGTTGATTACTTTGAAGAAACCATCAATAAAATTAAAGCTACCAGAGCTAGAACCGAAGCAGAACTAACTAAACTTGGCTTCAAAGTCAACCCTTCACAAACAAACTTTGTTTTTGCGATTCCGCCAATTGATGCGGCTGAATACTTTCAAGCTTTAAATGACCGTAATATTATCATACGCTACTTCAAAGGTGGCAGAACTGGCAAGTATGTCCGCATCACTATCGGCACCGATGAAGAGATGGATAAATTCTTTGCTGCGACAAAGGAAATACTCACATGAGATTAGCCAGATACCTTGCAATGGCAGGCGTTGCTTCACGCCGTGCTTCTGAAGAACTTATCAGAGATGGAAAAGTCATTGTCAATGGCCAGATATGTACTGAGGTTGCGACAAATGTCGAACCTGGTGAAGACACGGTAAAATATAAGGGACGTCAATTACACCTTAAAAATTACGTCTATATAGCCCTCAACAAACCTACGGGCTATGCCTGCACGGCTCACGACCCACACGAGAAGCAGACTATTTTCGATCTTCTTCCTAAGAAAGACAGACTATTTTCTGTTGGTAGACTCGATAAAAACAGTGAAGGCCTACTGCTTGCGACTAACGATGGTGACTTTGCTAATAAGCTTATGCACCCTCGCTATGAGCTGGAGAAAAAATATCGCGTTTATGTTACTGGAGAAATCGTCAATAAGGCGATTAATGCAGTATCCAGAGAAGGTATTACCCACGAAGATATTTTTTACAAAACAAAAAATATTGAAATTAAAAAGCGTACCGAAAATGGCGCTGTTTTAGTGTTTACTTTGACTGAAGGTAAAAAACGTGAGATACGAAAGATTTGTCGAGCGTTAGATCTAACAGTCCGTTCCCTGAAAAGAACTCAGATTGGTAATCTAAAATTAGGAGAGCTTCCTGTAGGCGGTTACCGCGAGTTAAAAACAAAAGAAATCGAAGCTCTTTTAAAGTTAACTAAATCTGACAAGTAATGTTCTTTTGTATCGATTTTGAAAGTACCGGCTCTGCAAATGGTCAAGAACCTCTTGAATTTGCCTGGGTCGGACTGACTCTCGATGGTGACTTTTTAAAACCACGTGAAATAGGTTTTAAAAACGTTACTGGAGGCCGAGATCTAAACTTTGAGGAAACTTATCCTCACCTACGAGATGCTTGGCCGCTAATTAATGAAAACCTGCAAGGACAGTTTTTAGTTGGCCATAACATCAGCTATGACCATGCTCTTCTTGTTAAAACATTTCCTGCATTTAAAGCTGCCGGTCTCATAGATACACTGACTCTTTACAGACAACTCTACGATAAACAAATCGACGACTACAGTCTGACCTCACTCATGAGCATATTCCAGCTTGGTCATAAAATTGACGAGTTTGTCTGCAATGACCACTTTGAACCTCACAGAGCACTGTACGACTCCTATGCCTGTGGCCTGCTTCTTCAAAGACTTCTTCTCGATGAAACTACAAGAACCTTATTTACGCAGCAAGAAGCTCAGGGCGAACTTTTTTAGCAAAAAAGATCACTTCTCGGTATTCATTTTAGCCAGATAGACTCGAAGACTATCTTCTTGCCGATTTTTAGCACTTAAAGATAATGGCTCTAATAAATCTTGTTGTTTAAAATGAGCATGAATTATCCGTTCATTGCCCTTTCTATCTGTCAAATAAACTTTGCCATCTTCAACCTTGTTAAAGATAAAACCTTCTGACAAAAAAATCGCATCTGTGAAACTCAGTGTTAAATTAGAATTTTTCAGCTTTAATTTAAAAGATATTCTGTACTGGTGCTCCTTCTGCAAAGTATAAGCTTGACGATTATTGCTAATTGTACATTCTGTACTTGAAGCCGATAATAACCTTACGTCATGCAATTCCCGTCCTCTGGATAAGCTAAAAGCCTTACCAGAAAACTCTAAACTGGCTTTATTTAACGAGGTCGACACCAACTTTACAGGAAAAGCTTCTTCTACATATGATATAAAATGAATTTCATCTTCCTGAACCAATTTAGAGGATGCATCAGTCTCTGAAAATTTAGAACCGCCACCTGATTTTACTGATTGAAGCTTTACAGAAACCATCCCATCTTCAACAGTATTCTTTTCTACGACATCTTGCACTTGAGGCTCATCTGCCTCTGATAAATAAATTTTTTGCTTATTTTTTTGAACAATCAAAGTTCCTAAAACAATGATTGCGACAACTGATGCTGCCGCTAAAGTCAACCAGGCCTTCGAAAGCTCTTTAGGGCTCTTCTTTTTTGTACTTTCCTGAAGATTAGATTTACCGTGCATCAACGCCACAAGATCTTTTAATACAGCATATACAGACTCATAACGATCTTCGCTCTTTAAAGCTGTTAAGTTCTTTAGAAATAGGTTAAACTGCGTTGCTACAGAGTTAGCTGAGTCCAGTTCATCTGGAAAAGAAACTTCACAATGAAGACGGGCCAACTCTTTATTATCTGCAGAAACAAAGGCCGGTCGTCCATAATATAAATGATAAAGAGTTAAACCAAGGCTATAAAAGTCAGATTGTGGTATTAACTCCTGGCCTTTCAGAAACTCTGGTGAACTATATAATAAAATCCCGATTGGGATCTCATCTAGATTAGAGACTTCGCAAGCCGAACCAAAATCACCCAATTTTAAATGACCATCGTTACCTATGTAAATACTTTTTGGAGAAATATTCCCATGAACAATCCCCTTACTATGCAACGCTTCCAAGCCTTTAAGTAATAACTCTGCAACCTGGAGAACTCTTGAAAAGTCTAAACGCCCCTTTTCTTTCAAACGGCCTGATAAACTACCGTACTCACAATACTCTGAAGTAACATAAGGTCCTTCAATATCTTCTCCCGAACTCAAGACCTTAAGAAGGTTTTCATGAGAAACTTGATTAGAAATGGACACTTCAGCTGCCACTCTCTGACGATAAAAGTCTGTTACGGGAAAATGCTTAACGTTGAAAACCTGACCATCATCTGAAGAAGCCAAACAAGACTTAAATAAAGGATGTGACTCAAGCCCTTTTATTACCCTATAACCTACCATTGATAAATCTAGCGTGCTGATTTGTACATGTAATCATCGAAGTTAAACGTCCCACGATCACCTTCACGTACTAGATAAGTTCCGTGTACATCTGCTTCAACTTTAAATGGTACCTTGTCGATGATAATTGTTTCATTATCATCGTCATAACGGATAACAAGCCTTTGGCTTTTCTCATTTCCTCTCATCGAGTACTTTCCTCGCAGATCATACTGAATACCACTACTCATACTAACAGAGTAAACATATTTAATTAGTTTCTTTACAGTAAAATAGTTATTCGGACCAAACTCGATTTCATAAATTTTACCATCATCCATCTCAGTAAAAAATAAGTCATAGTAACCGATATTATCATACTTTGCTCTTTCACCCATAATCTTAAACGATCTCGATGTCACCTCAAAATCTTCAAGTTTTATTTTATTCGAACTTTTGTACTTAGGATGATGTAGCATCTGTCCATCTTTATAAAGATAATTACCTACAGGTATGTAGTCTGTTAAAGACCGGCCTCTCATTTTTCTTTCTGTGATTCTAATTGTAGAACAACGAAGAAAATGCTCTAAGCTAATCCCCTTTTTTTGAGCGAACTCCTTATCTATTTGGTAATCATCAGCAACTCTGGGAGGTTGTATTACTACAGGAGGTTTCGGCTCCTCTTTTTTACGTACAACTGGATCATCAATCTTCGACAGCTTTCTTTTTTCAACATTCTCATTTCTAGTCGTGCTCAATTTTTTCGCCAAAGCGGTCAAATCGACATTACAATTACAATTTTTAATTTTGTGCTTACTAGCTGCGTTTTCCTTGATTGGCAAGAAACTCAAAATTTTAGTTTCATTCATAACTTCATTATGTTCACCATCTGTAAAACTTATTTGAGTTTCATCTACCTTGGCTTTATAACCAAAAAAGTTTTCCCCATCCTTAACTTTATGATCGACACCTAGATAGTTTACAAGAGCAGCCTTTTGAAGGAAGACTTTTTGATTTGCCTTCAAACGCATATCTTTATCATTGGATAGATCCTTAATTATCACAAAATCTGTCCCGATAAACCTTACTTGAAACTTCTTATTTAAAACGGCAGACTTTACGGCATTTCCATAATTTACTGGGGTTCCATTTACAAAGACCGAGTAATTGATCGCTTTAGAGGGGGCTATTTTATTTACCAGGATTGGAAAATAATCATGTTTAAATTCCACCAGTGAAGTTACTACACCGAAGGATTTCTTCAGGAGTGATTTATACCTGGCATTATCGATAACCTCTGCCTGATTATCGAGTTCTAGAGACGCTTCTAACTTGTGCTCTTTTCCCTCTGCATCCGTTAAAGTCAAACCATTAGGAGTAACAGAAACTAATTGAAACCCATTTACTGCTTCATTTACTTCACTAAAAGTAGTTTCAACGCCATTATTATTAACTGTAAGTTCAAAACCACTGTTATAAGTTTGATTCTGTAAAAGTTTATAGCCCTTATTTTGGTACTCAAACACTGCATAATCAGCATCAAGATGAATCAATTTTACCCCCTCAATACTTTGACCTAAAGTAATAATTTCAAGCGTCCAGGTATTGCCTTCCTTAATCTTTAACGAGCAGAAGTAATTATCGCGATCTATCGAAGTAAGTACAACAGGCAATTCTTTTTGTTTAAATGATGAAAACTCAAGATTAAGAGCCTCAAGTTTAGGCTCTACCTTTTCTGTTGATTTTTCGACCTCTTCTGTATCACTTCCAGCAAAATCATCTACGGAAATGATCAACTTTTCATTAGTTACAGGCTTAGCAACAACAGTCTCTTTTTCAGTTGACGAAAAATAAGTTTTGTAAACATAAAGGCCTAAAATGACCGGACCGACCAACCAGGCACAGGCAACAAGTAAGCGCATAGAAAAAGAAAGCTTTACCTCATCAAGCCTTAACTGTTTAGCTTTAGATGGCTCAGATTCAGTTTTTGGCTCATCCTGCTCTTCTTCTGCTAACACATCTACATCTATGTCAGTTGCTGATGATGTTGGTAAAACATCACTACCAAGCATCGTTTTGACTTCAGAGAAAGAACTATCTACCACTTGATTGAAAGGTGTTAATACAGGAGAAGAAGCTACTGTTACATTTTCTTCAACAATGTTAAATGAAGGTAGGTCTGAGGAAGCTGTAGCACCTTGTAAAACAGCATGAATGTCAGCTTCAATCTCTGCTAAAGCCTGATAACGCTGTTCTGGTTTCTTAGCCATCATTTTTTTGATAATGACATCAACGCTCTCTGGACAATTATCAACATAGTCAACTAAGGAAGGTACTTCTGCAGATAAATGACTATTTATAACGTCAATAACACTTTCTGACTCAAAAACTGCCCGGCCAGTACAAATATGGAAAATTGTAGCCCCAAGAGAGTAGATATCTGCTCGATAATCTAAAGCCTCTTTATTCAAAAATTCAGGTGATGCGTAATATAAAGCATTCGCCGGTAAATCAGTATAAGGAACTTTATTAAACAAAGTACCTAAGTCTGCCAGTTTTAAAAAACCATCATTACTGTAATAGAGATTTTCAGGACGAACATCTAAGTGCAACTTACCTGCCTGATGTATGACATTTAAAGCTTGAATTACCGACAAACTTACAACAAGAGTACGCTCTAAGTCTAAAGCACCTTTGAGATCAAGTCGACCTTTGAGACTACCGTATTCACAGTATTCCATGGCGAGGTAAAGGCCCTGATCATCTTCGCCAAAATCATATACTGAAAGAATGTTTTCATGCTGAATCTGCGTCAGACAATTTGCTTCAAGCATAAACTTCTGCCTGACATTCTGACTGTCTTTATTGGTGTAGTATTTTAAGGCTACCCTATTTCCAGTCTGATCTACTCCTAAGTAGACCGTTGAAAAAACTCCATGTCCCAATAATTGAGTATTGGTATAACTGTTCATTAACTTCTTCCCATCCAACCATTACATATATGTCAAAACGACAACCCCTGATCACACGACGGTGCAAAACTAAAGGATTTATGGCATTTTACAAAGAGGAGGTAGGAAGTTTGTGTAACTTTTTACATCTTTCTTACAAAAGTGTTACACTAAAGAAATAAAAAGCCGCTCGAATGAGCGGCAAAAAATTATTTTTTACGGAAAACGATGCGACCTTTGGTTAAGTCGTATGGAGACATCTCAACGGATACGTTATCTCCTTGAAGGATGCGGATATTGTACATTCTCATTTTGCCTTTAACATGAGCGATAATTTCATGTCCGCCTTCGAGCTCAACCCTATATAAACCATTTGATAAAAGCTCTTTAACAACTCCATCAACTTTAATCGTATCTTCTGCCACGCATTCATTCTCCGTGTTGTTCTATAAATTGGGCCATTAATTAATCCTTGATCTTCAATAAATAAAGCCCATTAATGCATTTCCTGAATCATTTTAGAGCTTTATGCTTCAAAAAAGGCCTTATTCTTGTTGAAGAGAAGGAATATTTAAACGAATACGAGCTGTTTTAATGTTATTTTGGTAATTTCCATCCCCTTCTTCAGATATCACCTTAAGGATTAATTCATAATCTCCGTTAAGTAAACGTGAATCGGCTGAAATTTCGATATAGTCAAAAACAGTTTGACTGCTTTCGACTTCATAAAAGCTGTAAATCTTTTCAAAGCCAGGGTAACTTAAAGAAAGTTGCATCTCTCTCAAAGTCCCAGTACCGCGATTTTCTCCTGAAAAGGTCAACTTAAAGGAATCCTTTGCTTCTACTGGCTCTAAATAAAACCCAGCTGCTGCAGCGTCTAAAACATTTGCACCTGAAGAATCTTGAATCCGTCTAACATTTAAAATTCCTTCGCCATAAAAATTATCGCCTCCCGGAGGTCCTGAATCATTTGAATTCATTTTCAAAATATCGACTAGTTCATCATTCCCTAGGTCAGGATTCTGTGATAATTGATAGGCTAAAGTTCCTGATACCAAAGGAGCAGCGGCTGATGTCCCTGTAAAATATACGATGGCTTCATTCAAACCTGCGGCTTTAACTTCTACTCCAGGTGCCACCACATCCACTTCCGGGCCACGATTTGAAAAACTTTGGTAATTTTCTTGAGCGTCTATAGCACCAACGCCAATGACTCCTGGGTAAGCTGCGGGATAAGAGACTTTACCCACTCCATCATTTCCAACTGCTGCGACCAACAATGCTCCTGCATTTTGCGCATATAAGACAGCTTCTCGCAAAGCAGGATTATCACTTGCTGTTCCCAGCGACAAGTTAATAATCCTGGCACCGTTATCAACGGCCATAACTATGGCCTGCGAAACGGTAAAAGCATCTCCGGCACCTTCTCCGGTTAATGCTCTAAAGTCCAACAAGTTAACCGCCGGTGATACTCCTTTTATATGATTGGACTCACCCGCAATTAATGAAGCAACTGCGGTTCCATGAAAAGATTCTATTTCGGATGCTCCACCGATTAAATCAAAATGTTGAATACTGCCATTTAAAGAACGATGCTCTACAACCCCTGAATCAATGACTGCAACCGTTACTCCAGCCCCCCACTTTTCATTTCCTGATATACCAAAGTAAGTTAAAGGGTGATCTCTAAAACCAACTGAACCATGATTAATTAAAGGAGCTGGCGTTTGCACTGAATCATTTTCAGAAATCAAATCAACATCGACAAACCTTGCCAGAAAATCTGCTTCGTTGGTGGATCGGCGAAAACGTACTTTAACAAGCTTTAACTTTGAAATATCACCTATGACTTCTAAACCTTCAGCATGAGCCATTCTCAAAAAGGACTCGTAGTCTTGTGGATTCCTAAAATAGAGAAGCTTCTCACCCTTTAAAATCCGCTCCTCTTGCCTTTTTTCAGATGGCCTGAGTGCTTGCTTTGGAAGATCTTTCTTTGTGGGGAACGGACTGAGAGTACCTATACGCTCTGTTTGAGTTAAGCGACTGCCAGGTTTAGCTATATCAACCGGTTCAAACCCGACATCGCCTTCGCTTAAAGATAAATACCCAGCTAATGCTGCAAACAATATAAAAGAAACTATAAATATATTTTTCAAAAACAGAGTCCAAAATTTTTCTTTAGTCTTTCTAACGTCTTAAATTGCAATTTATTATCAGAAACCAGTTTCTTTAAGCATTTTTTTTGCAGTGGCATGACCTTTAGCGGCTGCCATCTTCATCCATTTTACGGCTTCTAAAGGATCCTTTTTGACTCCTTTACCTGCAAAAAGTGCCAAAGAAACGCCAAACATTCCCGCCGAGTCACCTATTTCTGCGGATTTCAGATACCACTCATAAGCTTTTTCAAAAGCTGCTTTCACTTCTATTCCACGAGTATAAAGCTCTCCAAGTCTATTCATTGCACTGCCATTGCCTCGCCTTGCCGCTTCAGAAAGAAGCTTTATCCCTTCTCCAACATTTTTCTCAACGCCCTGCCCTCGTATATACATTTCTGCTACTTTCACGAGAGCCTCTGTACTGCCCTCCATAGTTGCTTTCACATAATAGCCTAAAGCTTTATCTGGCTGTTTTTCACCAAGCTCACCGCGATAATATATATCCCCCAATATCTCAAGAGAACGAATTTCATTTTTAGCAGCAGCCTGTGTCAAAAGCTCTAATGCCTTCTTCAAACTCTTCTCAACACCATAACCATTCCGGTAAAATACACCTAACAAGTGTAAAGAACCCGAATGACCTTTATCTGCCGCTTGAGAAATCCACTTTACTGCAGCCGATTCATCCTTTAAACTTCTTTCCTGAAAATAGATATTCCCAAGGAAATACATGGCTTCTGGGTCCCCAAGGTTAGCCGCGACTTTCAGGTAATTCACTGCACTTTCATAGTCCTGCTTCAGTTCTATAATTAACCCAGAAAGCTTTTTCAAAGAAGCAATATGCTTTCTGGTCGCACCCTCTTGAAGCAAAGTAAAGCAATCACTTAAACGGCCTTCTTTCTGAGCTATAAGTGCCAATTCAAAAGCTGCTTCAGGCGCTCCCGCCTCTCGGGCCTTATTTAGGAAAGCCACTGCCTTTTCTAGACTCCTGTCGACGCCCTTACCTTGCATAAGCAGACCGGCAAACTCCAACTGAGAATTTATATTTCCACTTATGGCTTTTTTCTCCACACCCTGGACATACTTACTGAGAGCATCCCCTACAACTATGCTACCTAGAAAGCGTTCAAACTGAGTCGAAAGGAAAAACACTTGTTGTGTCGAAGCTGCAAACTTAAACACCCAGAGATTCCCATGTAACTCAAGAAAACCTCCGAGAATTGCCTGTTTCTCATTTTTTAAATTAATAACTTTTGCACCATTACCCAAGAGCTTAAACTTAGCAGGTAAGTCCACTTCTGTTACAAAAGGTAACCCCAAACTCTCTGTCCATGACTTTACGACTGACCAGGTAAGACTTCTCTCATCTGGTAAACGCAACACAAGAATTTTCAGATCCTCTCGAGTAACTATTACATAGGGAGATTCTGCTTTATCCAGCTTCAAAACATTCCAGCTAACCGGTAAGTCCCATTCTATTTCAGGTAGAATAATTCCAAAGGCAGATACCTTAATAGCAAGCAGTAAGAATAACAACAACTTCATATTTTATATTCCAGGCTATGGAGTTTATAAATCTTTACCTATAAAGTACACCTTATAAAAATGATAAAAGTTAAACACCAATTTAAATCAAATGAAAATTAAAAATCCCCACATCCTCTGGGATTGGAACGGTACTCTTGTAGATGACATGGACCTCTGTGTCTTCGTTACGAATCAATTCATGCAAGAACAGCATAACAAACAAATCAGCCGTGAACTTTACCAACAGGAATTCACCTTTCCAGTCATTGACTTTTATCACGCTATAGGTTTTGATTTCAAAAACATTTCTTTCAAAGAAATGGCTGAAGATTGGATTTCTACCTACAAGAAACATTTCCAGGACAGAAGCTCATTAAACGGAGCTGTAAAAGAAACCCTTGAATATATAAAATGTCTTGGACTCAAGCAATCAATTTTTTCCGCCTGTGAAGTCAATCTACTTAACCACTCCATAAATCATCTAGAGTTAACCGATTTCTTTCACCTCATTCATGGAGTAGATAACAATCAGGCCAATGGCAAAGAAGCTCTTGCCAGACAAATAATTGAAGATAAGCATATCCAACCCGATGAAACAATTCTCTTTGGCGACACCGTCCACGACTATGAAGTTGCTCAAAATACCGGTATGTCCTGCGTGCTCATTGCCAATGGCCATCAACATAAAAGCCGACTAAAAATAACTGGTGCTCCAGTTTTAGAACACATTGGAGAGGTTCCTGGCTACCTTAAATCCTTGCAATAAAGCATTTTTGCAATACTCTATGGGCGCCGGTATTTGGTATTCTGATTTGACCCCGGCAAAATTTTAATTTTTAAGAAATATTTATTTTCCATAACCTAAGGATCATCATGGGTTTACATACAGTAGAAAAAATCGGCGGCACATCTATGTCGCGTTTTGGCGAGCTTCTGGATAACATTATCATTGCAGACAGAAGTGAACAAGAACTTTATAACCGTATTTTCGTTGTTTCCGCATATTCAGGTATAACCAATATGCTTCTTGAACATAAAAAGACTGGTCAGGCTGGTGTTTACCAATTCTTTGCAAGTGGTGAATCTGAGTGGAAAAATGCCCTCATGCGTGTTGAAAAAGAAATGTGCAAAATCAATGAAGAGCTTAAACCACTTGGTTTGGATATCACGGTTGCTAACAGCTTTATTCACGACCGCATAAACGGCACAAAAAACTGCCTTGAAGACCTGCACAGCCTTTGTAGCTATGGCCACTTTCAACTGAGTGACTACCTTCTTGCTGTAAGAGAACTTCTCAGCTCAATTGGTGAAGCGCACAGTGCTTTTAACTCTGTTGAGATCCTTAAATCAAAAGGGTTAAATGCTCACTTTGCAGACCTTACTGGCTGGAAAGACAACAAAAACCTGCCATTCGATGAAAAAGTAAAATCTTCTTTTGAAGGTATAGAATTCAGCAAAACTCTTTGTGTTGCAACAGGCTACACAAAATGCACTGAAGGTCTTATGAAAACTTTCGACCGTGGCTACAGTGAAATTACTTTCAGCAAAATAGCCTGTATTACTGAAGCAGCCGAAGGTATTATCCACAAAGAATTCCATTTGTGTAGTGGTGACCCAAATCTTGTCGGCATTGACAAAGTAGAAATCATCGGTCAAACCAATTTCGACGTAGCGGACCAGCTTGCTGACCTTGGCATGGAAGCTATTCACCCAAAAGCTTCGAAAGACATGGAAATGAGTGACATTAACATTCGTGTAAAAAATGACTTTGACCCGACTCACTCCGGTACATTAATTAGTAAAAGCTTCAAAAGCGAAAAGCACCGTGTTGAAATGGTAACTGGTAGAAAGGACCTCATTGCTATTGAAGTTATGGATCCTGGTATGGTTGGTCAGAGTGGCTATGACTATCGTATCTGTAAGTTATTTGCAGAGCATAAAATTAGTTATATCGCTAAAAACACAAACGCAAATACGATCACTCACTATATTGCCAACAGAAATAAAACGACTTCTCAATTAGTAGAGGACCTGAAATCAGAGTTCGCAACAGCACAGATCAGAATGGTTGACGTTGCTCTTGTTTCAGCTATTGGCAGTAACATTTCTTATCCTGGCTTTATGGCTAAAGCTGCTGGAAAACTTGCTGAAGCAGGAATTAATATCCTCGCTGTAGATCAATGTATGCGTCAGGTAAATATGCAGTTTGTAGTTACCATAGATTCTTTTGAAGAAGCTGTTAAAGCTCTACACGCTGGTGTAGTTGAAAACTAATTTAAAGGAAAAAATTTGCCTTCTATCGCCATCATAGGTGGAGGCGTTTCCGGCCTGACAAGCGCCTTGTATATACACAAGGCTCTGCCGGACTGTGCCATAACACTTTATGAAGAAGACAATCGTCTTGGTGGGAAAATTAAGTCCGAGAAGCAATCCGACTTTCTATTTGAGCACGGCCCAAATGGTTTCATGGACTCCCGCCAGGAAATGCTCGATCTTTGTGAAGATCTCGAACTGAATGATCGGATGATTAAATCTAACGATGCTTCTGCTGAAAGATTCATTCTAAAAAACGGCAAACTTAAAAGGCTTCCCAAAAAGCCGCCTCACATTTTCACCTCAAACTTCCTGCCTCTACACGCGAAACTACGCTTAATGTGCGAACCTTTTATCTCGAAATCAGGCAAAGAAGATGAAACTATCTATGAATTCGCCTGCAGAAGACTTGGTAAATACATGGCAGATAACGTCCTTGACCCTTTTACCAGTGGTGTATTTGGTTCTGATTGCCGCAAAATCTCCATCCGCTCTGCCTTCAAAGTACTGAGAGATATGGAACAGGAGCACGGTTCTTTATTTAAAGCCATTCTTACTAAAATGAAAAACTCGCCTAAGAAAAAGCAAGGGAAACTAAGTTCGTTTAAAGATGGCATGGAAGAGCTCATTATTGGGCTAAGGAAAAAACTGGAAGATAAAATTTCATTTAAAACGGGTGTAAAGATAGAAAAAGTTTCAGAATCTGAAACTGGCTGCGAAGTCTCATATTCTGGTTCATCTGAACTTTACGACATCGTTATAACAGCCTGCCCAGCTGAACCTACTGGTAATATACTACAATCAATTCTTGGTGACCTAGCAGGAGAAGTAAAGAACATCCCGTACACATCTATTTCTGTTGTCCCTCAAGGTTTTAGATCCCCTAAACCAGATCACATAAATGCTTTCGGCTACCTCATTCCAACCTCTGAAAATTCAAAGGTTCTAGGTACTCTTTTCGATTCATGTGTCTTCAATGGCAGAGCTCCCGAAAATACCTTTAGCTTAAGAGCCATGGTAGGTGGTGGTAAAGACCCGGATATAACAAAAAAGACTGATGAGGAAACTTTAGGGTTGATTCTCGCTGAAAATCGGCAAACTTTAGGCATAGAGAAACAAGCTGATTTACACAAGATTATTCGATGGCAAAAAGCCATTCCCCGTTATGAACTGGGACATTGGAAATTAATCGAGAAATTGGAAGAGCTCACTGCAGACAAAGCGATCTTTGTTACAGGTAATGCTTTCTATGGTGTTTCTATGAATGACTGTGTAACAGCATCTGCGAAGATTGCAGAAAGGGTTAAAAATTTCCTGGAGAGTAAATAGTGCAAATATTATTCGGCATAGCATTTTTAGGTATTATTACCGGCCTCATTGGCTTTATTTTTCACGCCTTTGGCAAAGAAAAAAAATACTTTGTAGCTGCAACTTTTGGAACCCTTGTCGGTTTCATCGGCTTAACTACATTGCTCGTTATACAGGGGTTTTCTCAAGGTTTTAGCCAAATCCAGCCTTACAACATCCTTGCCTGGTTTATGCTACTTACCTATTTCTTTGCTGAAAACAAGTATCGTATGCGTATTCTTGGTGCTCTCTTTATGCCGGTTGTGACCATTACTATGATCACTCCAATTATCACCGGCACCAAAAAAGCTGTTTCTACAACAACTCTAAAAAGTCAATTTTTTACCGACCTCCACGTTGTTTTGATTCTGGTCAGCTTAACTCTTTTCTTCTTAGCCTTTTCTGAAGCTGTTATTTATATATTGAAAGTCAGAGCTTTAAAAGCCCACAACAGCACAGCACTCGATGATCGTCTTCCCTCATTGGAAAAGCTGGAAACTATCTTTCTCGGTACATTTAATATTGGTTGGATAAGCATGACTTGCGGTCTGCTTATCGCCCTTCTTAGCATCGATTACTCCTCAAACGAATGGGCCAATGATACAAAGATTATCTGGGGCTTGGCCATCTGGGTTTTCTATTCAATTCTTTTCTTCATGCATATGATGAAAAAAATTGACCCGAGAAACCTGGCTCGTTCTGTAACTTTTCTGTTTGTTGTCGTCATAACCTTTTGGGTGGCACTCTCGATTAATGCAATCGGCCCTACTGCCTCGCAACCGGCTATTGAACAAGGAGCCTCTTAAGTGTCCTTTTTCAGTATCATTGGTTTAAATCACAAAACAGCCCCTGTTGACTTACGAGAAAAATTAGCATTCTCTGGCCAAAAGTACGAAGATACTCTGAAAAAGCTGAGCTCTGAAAGTGACATTGAAGAACTTGTTTTACTGTCGACTTGTAACCGCACCGAGTTTCTCTACAGAAGTGAACATAACGGCAAAGACAAAATCCTTAACTTTCTATCTGAGTCCGGCTCTACAAAAATCAACGAACTAAAAAACTACCTTTACATACTTGATGAATTTGAAGCTCTACAACACTTATTCAGAGTTGCTTCCGGCTTAAACTCCCTGGTAATCGGTGAAACTCAGATTCTCGGACAAGTAAAGAATGCTTTTGAAGATGCCATGGATCGCAAAGTCAGTGGCAATAACTTCCTACAAGTTTATCAGCAAATGCTACAATGTGCCAAAGCCGTTCGTCGGGGCACAGAAATTGGTAAAGGTTCACTCTCTGTAAGTTTTATCGCAGTTCAGTTGGCTAAAAATATCTTCTCCAGTTTTCACGATAAAAAAGTTTTACTCATCGGAGCCGGTGAGATGTGTGAATTGGCCGGAGTTCACTTTAACGAAGCTGGAGTTGAGTCCATCAATGTCGCTAACCGCAGTATCGACAATGCCAAAAAACTAGCCGATAAATTTGGTGGCAAAGCTTACCTTCTTACAGATCTGGAAGAAGCTGCGAAAGACTCAGACATTATACTTTCTTCTACAGGCTCTCCAGACTGTGTTCTAACTAAAGAACTCATCGGCAAAATAGCTCCTAAACGCGAGCACCCATTATTTTTGATCGACATCGCCGTCCCACGAGATATCGACCCTAAAGTCGATGAGTTCAATGATGTTTTCCTTTACAATATTGACGCCTTAAATAAAATCGCTCAAGAAAATCAACAAGCCAGAAACCACGCCGTCAAAAAGGCAGAAGACATAGTTTTAAATAAAATCGAAGATTATAAAAAAGGCCAGTATACAGCAAATCTCGGTCCGGTTATTACATCTCTTAAGAAACGCAGTGAAGAGATCAAACTGGAAGAGCTGGCAAAACTATTTAGAAAAAATGAGCACTTCACAGATGAAGACAAAAAGGTGATTGAGCGTTGTCTAACTCTAGTGATCAACAAGATTCAACACGACCCGATTATCTCTCTGAGACAAGGGGTTCAAAAAGAACAGAGTTCCAGATTTATCTCTGTATTTAAAGATTTCTTTAATTTATAAAACGAGGATTCCATTTTGAAATATACCATAGCTACCCGCGGCAGTCAGCTCGCCCTATGGCAGGCAGAGCACGTAAAAAGCGAACTGCTAAAACTAGACCCAAGCCTCGAAATTGAGCTAAACATCATCAAAACTCAAGGAGATATTATTCTCGATACTTCCTTGGCAAAAATCGGTGGCAAAGGCCTTTTTGTCAAAGAAATAGAAACTGCTCTTCTCGAAAAGACAGCAGATATAGCAGTTCACTCTATGAAAGACATGCCTACTGAACTTCCTGAAGGTCTTGTATTGGCAAGTATCCTTGAAAGAGAAGACCCGACTGATGCCTTTGTATCGAACACCTACAATGATTTTTCTGAACTACCAGAAGGAGCTGTGGTAGGCACAAGTTCACTGAGACGCAGTAGTCAGCTACTTTCTGAAAGTAAGTATGAAATCAAACTGCTTCGCGGCAATGTAAACACACGCTTGAGAAAGCTCGATGAAGGTCAGTTCGATGCTATCATACTCGCATCTGCTGGACTAAAACGTCTTGAATTTAGCAACCGCATCAAAAATTCTTTCCCTGTTGATAAAATGATCCCATCTGCCGGCCAAGGTGCTGTTGGCGTTGAGTGCCGTGGAGACGACACTAAACTTTTAGAACTTCTTTCAAAATTAAATAATAACGGCAGTGCCGCCGCTGTAAAAGCTGAGCGTGAGTTCAATACAGTCGTTGGTGGTTCATGTCAGATCCCTGCAGGTTGTCATGTACAGATAAATGGCAATGAATTCAAAATGTATGGTTTTATCGCTGATACTTCAGGCCTGCCAATCTATAAAGCAGAACTTCAGGGAACACTTGATGAACTCGAAGGCAGTGGGGCCGAACTGGGCCAAACTCTCCTAGACGAAGGTGGTCAGGCAATTCTCGACAAACTACTTCCTAAAAATGGCTAGTATAACTCAACAGATCATAGGGAACATCGAAGCCGTTTACGGGCATCTTGGCGACGCCCAAATCGAAATGCTTCAGCAACTAATCTCTGAAAAGCCTTCTCTTAAAGAGTATTCTGAAATGGAAATCTGGCAAGCCGTCAATCGAAAGCTGGCTGCGAACGATTACCGTCCGGCAAAAACTACGGAAGAGAACGTACACGTAATGGATAAACTGTTTAAAAGCGGCGATAATTACCCTGACATCTTCTCTACAAATCCAGAGGATGTCGACATGAATGACTTCATGTAGTGTACCCATAAATGTACACCTTACTTTTCATCTAAAAAATACATAAAAAATATCTTTTTTATAATCAACGACTTATGTCGTTAAAATTTCCATCGGCCCTCTCTTTGCTATATATTAAATACAGTACAAACTGATGGAGGCACCACAATGAAAAAGATACTTTTAGGTATCAACTTTGAACATGAGTCAGATGCAGCGATTGAAGATGCATTCATGCTCGCGTCTAAGTATGATGCAAAAATCATCCCGATTCACGCCATAGAGTATCTACCGCGCTGTAACCAACAGCACGAAGAAGACTTACTCGCCTCTCAAATTGAGCGACGTATAAAAGTCATTGAAGACCGCTTGGCAATTAAAGGTGTAAGCATCTTCAAAACCATCATTGAAAAAGGTGACCCCATAACCGTAATCCACACTGCGTCCAAAATCCTGGAAGTTGACCTGTTGATTATTGGCGCAGGCATAAATGACAACGCCCACCACACACTGGGGGCGACTGCGAAACAACTGGTTCGCACCAGTCCAGTTCCTGTCTGGATTAGTAATTGCAAAACAGAGAAAGTTGACTATGACAGTATTCTTTGTGCTGTAGACTTATCTGAATATTCTCTCATGACTTTAAACAATGCTGCAAGTTTAGCAAGAATGATCAATGCTAAACTGCACATACTGCATGTCGAACCAAAGATGTCTTACTACCCAGGTCTTATGGATAGCGATATTCCGGTATCTCCCTGGACATTAAGCAGCTACATAAGCAGCATGCCTGATAATAAGAAATGTGACGAAAAACACCGAGAGTATGTTTTAACTCACGACTTCCAGGAATTCTTAAATAAAGCAAACTTAGACAGCCTTGAGTACGACATTCATGTTCGCAGTGGTAAAGCATCTCAAGAAATCCTTGCCTTTATAGAACTCTTTAGTGCCGGACTTCTCATAATGGGAACCATCGGCAAAACCGGTCTCCTGCAGAAGCTTATTGGAGGAACCATAGAAAAAATACTGGATCGACTATCCTGCTCTATGCTGGCAGTTCCACATCCAGAAAAATAATAATTTTTGTCCTCAAAGAGGCCGCGGTTGTTTCCGCCTCTCCATCAACTCTTTGAGGGCATTTTTCATATCAAGTCTTTACTTTCAAGTATCGAAAGTAAAGGCTTTTCTATTTGCTGCCGAATTTCAGCATTTGCATAACCAAACCAATCGACTTCATCTGTGGTATTTAGAAGAGCATCAAACTCATTCCCCTGAATATCTGTAACATGTACGCCTACTTCTTTTGCTACGAGAAGACCCGCCATGTCATAAGGATGACAAATCTGGCCTTTGCTAAGTCCCTGTTTTTTAAACAAGTCATACATTGAAGCTCTAAAATCGCCAACAAAGCAGTCGTGTCCACATATCAATTCATATAATTGGCCACCAGACGAAATGTACTGATCTTCAAATACAGGCAGGTATTCTTTATCTCTCGCTTCAAAAACTGAATCCAGTAATTCTTCTTCAATTTCTGAAATAAAACCCTTTCCAGGATAACAAAATTTAGCCATGGAGAAAAATCCACCTTCAATCGATACGTTCTCACTAGGGCTTAAGTTCACAACCCCCTGATTTCCCGTTTCATTATAACGCTCTGCTCTAAAACCTGAATTGCGTATAGCTGATAAAACATCCCATTCACCCTGTTTGGGAATTGGTAATTCAACCATAACCGAGACATCGAGATCACTTAATTTTTTTGAATTAACTGGTCCGGCCGCCGCAAGAAAAAATGCCGGTCGTTTGCCGTACATCAGGCCTCTTGAACCATCAATCGGATCACAGATTATTTTCGTCTGCGCTTCTTCAACTGCTAGACCAGTTGGATAAACGGAAGTATCATTATCGCCAATGCCTTCAGCAAGCAGTAAAATTCCCCCAAAGTCTGCAGCTCTATCCTCCATCATTTGTATAATTACTTCTTCAGCTTCTACATCTATTTGGTAAATAATATCTGATGGAGAAGTTTTGACTTCGGTGCTTAAACTTGTCTCTGAAGTGAAACCAAGACGACAACGACTATTCACTGCCAAGCCTATTTCAATAAGAAATTCCCTTAATTTCTCTGACATCGTTAACTTATCCCTGATTTTTACTTTTAATTTAGCAGAATTATTTGTGCTCTTCTAACTCAATTACTCATTTAGCTTTAAAAGCTCCAACTGCATTAAAGAATTATACTCTTCTATTCGGTGCTTAGCATAGGTCACACTTAAATCACTCAGTTGTGCTAAAACTAAAAACTTGTCCATAGAGTGAAAGCCCTCTGAAACATTTTTAAGGGCATCTCTTAAAGTTAAATAAGCTCTGCGATTTAAACCCAGATTAATTAATAACTGAGCCTCTTTACGTACAGAACGCATATAGCAATGACTATAAACTGATGACTCTGCTAAATTTTCATAAGACACCTTCCGGCAATTTTCATAACACAGCATTGCTTTGATAAAACACCCCTTCTCGGAATGTTTGTTTGCGGTAAACATTAAAGAGTAACAATAATTTAAACTCTCACTTAAAGGCCCTGTCATTTTTACATCCTATATTTTAATTGAGATACTGTCTCAATATACACAATATCACTTTCCCGTCAAGCATTGACATTCACTCAGTTAAGTTTATTTTGGTATTAATGAAATTTTTAAACCTGCAAAAAGGATCATTTATGAACTTTGCAAAAGTAATTCTTACTTTGTTTATGGCTGTAAGTATGGTTGGCTGTATTTCTCAGGAACCAGGTCGCTACAGTGCTATTTACGCAAACCGCTACAATCACGCCGATGTTCCTTTGGATATGGCTTGGCAAAAATCCATCGATGCCATAGGCAGCCGTTGGGAAATCATTGCCAATGATACAGTTGAAAGAACTCTTCTTGTAAAGACTTTTTACCATGATGTAACAGTTACATTTGAAGCTCTAACAGAAAACACCTGTCAGTACACAGTTGCCTCTAGAAACTACACTGGTGCAGGTAACAAAGCTTCTATTAATGCAGTTTACCTCGAACTTGAAAGAGCTTTGAAGAGTCTCGAAGATTAATCTACCCAGATGGGCAGTAAGAACTCTCTGGCATTCATTATACCCGCCTATAACGAAGAAGTTCTTCTGCCTGCTACACTCAAGACCCTTTTTTCCATTACTCAAAAACTCTCTGAGTATGACTGCCGGATTATTGTCGTCGACAATAATTCTTCAGATCAAACGTCTACGGTTGCTGCTAAAGCCGGAGCTAAAGTAGTTTTCGAACCAGTCAATCAAATTTCCAAAGCGCGAAATAAAGGGGCTAAATCTGCCCCTGACGCAGATTACTTGTTTTTTATTGATGCCGACACCCAGCCTACTTATGAAGTTGTTACAGACGCGCTAAAAGTATTAAAATCGGGTAACTTTTGTGGTGGCGGCTGCCTCGTAAAATTTGATACCCCCAGCCTTTTCGTCGACTTCTGGTTGATTCTCAGCAAATTAACTAAAATTGCTGCCGGCGCTTTTATTTTTTGTACCAACGAAGCTTATAAGAACTGTGGAGGTTACAGCGAAGAAATTTATGCTGCTGAAGATGTCGTATTTTCACGGGCATTAAGCAAATGGGGCAAAAAAAATGGCAAAGGTGGCTTCACGATCCTGACAAAAAGCTTTATCATTACTTCAGACCGTAAAATGAAATGGTATTCCAAATGGGAAATATTCACTAAAATGTTTTCACTGGGGTTCATGCCATGGAGGCTGAAAAAGAGGAAAAACGCGGACTTTTGGTACAAAAGGCCGGACTCTTCTTCAAGCAAGCCTGAATAAGCGGTAAGATCTGGCAAAAAGACTCGCAATGGATTCAATTTGCTGTATCTTGAAGAAATAATTTTTTACTACTTTTCTAGTTATAAGGAGCTCTTAATGTTTGGCAATATTTCAATGGAAAAAGAAGACGATAAAGAAAAAAAAGAGTCTGGTGCAGGCCTTCAAAATGAAATGTTCGACTCAAGAACAATCATCATTTCTGAAGAAGTTTCACCTGAACTGGCTAAAAAAGTTTTCTCTCAGTTAGTGATCTTAAATCAACGTTGCACAAAAGAGCCAATCAAGGTATACATCAACTCACCTGGTGGTTGCGCTGACTCTGGCTTCGCAATTTACGACATGTTCCGCTTCTTCGAGGCTCCTGTAGTGACAATTGTTTCTGGCATGTGCGCAAGTGCGGCTGTGATGATTTTCCTTGGCGCAGATGAAGGTAAGAACTACAGCCTACCAAACTCTCGTTTCCTTCTTCACCAACCATCTACAGGTATTCGTGGTTCAGCATCTGATATTCAGATCACTGCTGATGAAATCGAAAAAACTCGTGTTCGTTACAACGATGTTGTTGCAGGCGTTACAGGCAAGAAAACTGAAGAAGTTTCAGAAGATGCCGACCGTGACTTCTGGATGAGCCCTCAAGAGGCTGATGAGTACGGACTGGTTCATAAAGTAATAACAAGTATCAAAGAAGCTAAGTAATACTTCGCTAAAAAAGATTTTCTAAGGAGACTTTAACTAGTCTCCTTTTTTTATGCCTTGGTTCTAGCTTTCATCAGTTCAATTAAATCTTCAAGTTTTTTAATTTGGCTCAACTCTTTCCCTGAAACCAACTCATCAAACTCCCCTTCCGTCTCAAGTAAGATAACCGGCAGATCATAGTTTAAACTCAAATCAGTTTCATCTTTATGGTAAAACTCAACTGCCATATCCAGTTCTATCAGATAATTAGACCAGAGTTCTTTTTCTTTAAAAAAGCCGTGAGTCAGGCTACAAAGACTACAGCTGTAGGTCGCAGGAGAAATAAGCTTATGAAGAGAGTGCCCAAGAGCGTTTAATTTGCCGCTATTGGCATTGTAGATAAATGTCAGCTTAGTAGACATAAAAAAGACGCTCCGAAGAGCGCCCAAAAGGTTTTACTTAACCTCGTTGTAAGCCCACGCCAACCAAGGCATTAGAGCTTCAAGGTCTGCAGTTTCGACTGTCGCACCACACCAGATACGCAATCCGGCAGGAGCATCGCGGTAAGCACCGATGTCATAAGCTGCATCTTCTTTCGCAAGAAGAGAAATCATTTCTTTAACTTTGTCCGCCTCTAGATCCAGAGTCAAACAAACAGAGGTATTTGAACGCTGTGCGTCTTCTTTCGCAAGGAAGTGAATCCAGTCATTTTCAGCAACAAATTTAGCAAGAACTTCAGCATTTGCTTCAGAACGCTTAACTGTACCTGCAACGCCACCTACTGACTCAACCCAATTAAGAGCATCTTCATAATCAGCAACGCAAAGCATAGAAGGAGTATTGATTGTGGCACCAGTGAAGATACCTTCGATCAACTTACCACCTTTAGTCATGCGGAAAATCTTTGGAAGAGGACGATCTGGACTGAAAGACTCAAGACGCTCAACAGCACGTGGGCTTAAGATTAGAACACCATGAGCACCTTCGCCACCAAGAACTTTCTGCCAGCTGTAAGTTACAACATCAAGTTTTTCCCAAGGAAGTTCCATAGCAAAAACAGCAGAAGTCGCATCACAGATAGTTAGACCTGTGCGGTCATCAGAAATCCATTCTGCATTGTCAACTTTTACACCTGAAGTCGTACCGTTCCAAGTGAAAACCACGTCGTGATCAGGATTAACCTGACTAAGATCTGGAAGCTCACCGTAACCAGCCTCAAGACAGTTTATGTTATCCAGTTTAAGTTCTTTAGTAATGTCAGCCATCCAGCCTTTACCGAAAGACTCCCAGTAACAAACGTCTACCGGCTTAGCACCAAGAACCGACCAAAGGATCATTTCTACTGCGCCAGTATCTGAAGCTGGAACGATACCCAGTTTGTAGCCTTCTGGAAGGCCTAGAAGTTCTTTTGATTTCTCGATTACGTCCTTAAGAGCAGCTTTACCAAGAGCAGATCTGTGTGAACGACCAAGTACGTCTGTTCTAAGGTCTTCCAGGCTGTAGCCCGGGCGCTTACTACAAGGACCAGAAGAGAAATAAGGTCTTGCTGGTTTTACATCTGGCTTCATAACTTATGTTTACCTTATGTTTTACTTTCTTTAGTATTGTGGGGTAGCAGTCTTCACGGTCATACGTGGATCAAACTGCTCTTGCAAAATATTTTGAATCGCCATCAATGTCCCAGTCTGAGAGCTAGGGCATGAGCCACAGGCTCCCTGATAATGAATACTCAGTTCCATTTCATCTGACAGGTCAACTATGTCAACACCGCCGCCGTCCATGGCAAGTCCTGGTCTGATTGTTTCATCAAGGATCTGATCGATTTCTTCTATTAAATCAGCCTTTTCACCATAGTCCAGCTTTGGGGCTTCTTTAGCTTCAATTTCAACAGCTTCGATGCGATTGTTAATTTCATCTTTAATGACGTTTTCTACGTCAATCCAGTCAACTTCTTCATTTTTAGAAACAGTAACGTAGTTGTCTCTGTAGAAAACAGAAGTTACACCCTGAATTTCAAACAATGCTCTTGAAAGATCATCCTTAGCTTCATCAACATGATCATACTGACAAATTCCATTTGGCAGTATTCTTTCGTTAAGGACGTACTTAAGAGCATTAGGGTTTGGAGTTATCTCCATATGAGTAACAAAAATCATGTCTAACACCTTAAAATTTTAAGCTAATTTAGCCCCATTATGATAGCTTTCACTGGTTTCCTGTACAATTTCAACAGCTAATCAAAGTGTACAGATCTGTATAAACAATTTATTTTCAATTAGTTATTGTAAAATCGGAGCTTGAAAAGCCTCAATTCACAAGTTACTTAAAAAACTCGTTGCACCATAAAACCCCTCCCTCCTCCCATATTCCCCTCTAATGGTGCAACGAGTTTTTTTTTGCAAAAAAATAGACTGAGTTGTCTAATCTAGAATCTCATCAAGCACATCAACAAACTTCTGATTTTCTTCCGACTTTCCAAGACTGACGCGTATCCAATCTCCCAGCCCATATGGAGCCATTGGTCGTACTATAACACCTTTCGCCGTTAACTTAGCTGTTATATCTGCGCCATTGCCGGTCTTAATCAGCATAAAATTGGCATAAGTCTTTTCGTACTCCAGGCCTTTCTTTTCACAGAATTCTTCAAATAACTGACGACCTTGTATGTAAGTATCGCGAGAATCTTTAATGAATTGCTCATCGTCCAAAGCTGCTGCGGCTGCTAACTGACCAATGAGAGTTGTATTAAAAGGCTGACGTGGTTTTTCCAGAGCCTGAATAATAGCTTCTGGCCCCATGCCATAACCAACTCTTAAACCGGCTAGGCCATATGCTTTAGAAAATGTCCTTAATACTATAGAAGCTCTTCCTTCGCGGAAATACTTCATAGTGTTTGGCATATCACCCAAACAAATCTCGGCATAAGCTTCATCAAAAACTACCAGAACATCTTCTGGAACTCTTTCCATAAACTTATCGATCTCTGCTTCTGTAACCATACTACCGGTTGGGTTATTGGGATTACAGACGAAAACAATGGAAGTATCTTTTGTTATGGCGTCCGCCATGGCTTCAAGATCATGAGTTAGTCCCTTCATTGGGATTTCTCTAAACTCAGTTCCTGTCATCATTGAAAGGATTTTATAAATAACAAAAGCTTTTTCTGAAGCAATTACCGACTTTCCCTCTCCCATAAGGGTCATAGCTAGAAAAACGAGAATCTCGTTTGAACCGGACCCAAAGATTACTTCTTTTTCATTCAGATCAAACTTCTTGCAAATCTTCTGACGTAATTGATAAGCTCCGCCATCCGGATAGCGAAAAGCTTCCTCTGCAAAATTTTTAATCACTTCCACTGCACTTGGAGCAACGCCAAGTGCACTTTCATTGGAAGCAAGTTTAACTATACCATCTGGATCCAGCCCCAATTCACGAGCGACATCTTCAATTGGACGGCCTGGCTGATAAGGAGTAATTTTGCTGATATTTTTATTCAGCTTTTCTAAAACTTTCATTAATTCTACTCTTTAAATTTACCGCTTGGGTAGCTGCCTAAAATCTTTACGAATATACAAGACTCTTTAAGGTCTCCTAAAACCTTCTCAGTCACTTCATCTTTACTATGACCATGGAAATCTACGAAAAACAAGTACTCCCCTTCTTTGTTCTTTGATGGTCTACTTTCGATCATCGTTAGACTTATCGCTTCTTTATCGAAGTAGGAAAGACACTCGTACAAGGCACCTACTTTATCCTTAACGATAAACATAAGTGAAGTCTTATCATCGCCAGTCACTTTCGGTTGCTGCTTGCTGATAATGAAGAACCTGGTGTTATTATTTGAACGGTCTTCGATATTTTTATCGAGAACATTCAACTGGTAGGTTTCTGCAGCCATCTCACTAGCAATTGCAGCAGCTCCTTCTTCTGAAGCGGCTCTTTTAGCTGCTTCAGCAGTGCTGCGTACTTCGACCAATCTGATTAAAGGGTAATTTTTATGAAGAAAAGCACGACACTGAGCGATGCCTTGAGGGTGAGAATAAATCACTTCAATATCTTCAGCAGTCCCCTGGCTCATCAAAAAATGATGAATCGGTAAATTGATCTCAGCACAAATGCTGCAATTTGAATTAGCGAACATATCAAGTGTATACGTTACAGCGCCTTCAGTTGAGTTTTCAATTGGAACCACACCATAAGGTACTACTCCCTTTTCAACATCTTCAAAAACTTCAGCGATACTGTTTTTCGGAGTATATTTTACAGATTTACCAAACTTAGATACTGCTGCTTGATATGTGAATGTATTCTCAGGGCCAAGATAAGCTATTGCAAGTGGATACTCCAAGGCCAATGCACCTGACATGATTTCACGATAAATCGCTCTTAAGGTTATATTTGGAAGTGGGCCTTTATTTAGTTTACCCAATCTTTCAAGAAGAGCTTTTTCACGCTCCGGAACATATATTTCGTGAGAGTTGCTGTTTTTCCACTTTCCGACTTCGTGCACCAAGCCGTATCTTTTATTTATAAGTGTAACTATTTGCTCATCAATGGCATCTATCTGCACTCGCAGTTCGCTCAAATCCATTAAATCTGTCCTGTTAAAATTTTCATTTCCTCAATTAATCCTGCCTGAGTGCAGAGTCAACACACATACTTAAAAAAGGCCGCTAAAAGGGGGATTTTTTGTGTCAAAGAGGTATATTCCTTGAACTCTTAAAAATAGACAGGATGTAAATGAGTTCCAATCTGGTTCTGATCACTGGAGATGATGAAGATCTGATCCGCAAAAAAACAAATGAAGTTGTTACCAAAATAGCAGGTGATAATGCAGATGAATTTTCGCTGGACATTTTAACAGAATCAGACGATTCTACTCCTGTAGGTTTAATGGGCGACCTGATCAAATCCATTCAAACGCCCTCTTTCTTTGGCCAAAAAACTGTTTGTCTGCAAAATTGCACCTTTCTAGACAGAGAAGGTACTAAAACAGACAAGTCTCCGCTTGCCAGAGAGTTTCAAGCTCTGGCTGAAATCATCTCAAATGGCATCCCTGCAGATATTTTCTTAATTATCAGTGGTTCAGGCTTGGACTCTAGGAAATCACTGCATAAATCCTGCGCCAAAGCTGATGCTGAAATCCACAGTTTCAAGAAACTCCAATTGTCAGGCAAGTGGCAAGATCAAGTTCAATCATTAATCCGTACTGCTGCTCAAAGTAAAAATATTAATTTGACTGGTCGTACTATTGAGTACCTATGTGAAGTTATCGGTACAGAAACCGGCCGTATAGAATCTGAACTTGAGAAAATTGTCTGCGCCTGTCCTGATAAACAAACGATTGATTACATCGATATAGTCGATATATGTACCGGTAATGCATCTACAGCAATCTGGGCCTTCTCCAATGCTCTGGGCGATCGAAAACTAAAAAATGCTTATAAAGCCATCGATAATATCATTCACCAAAGCAAGGACCAGGAAGGTGTCGTGATGAGCCTTCTTTACCAAACTGCGAGTCATTTCAGAACACTGCTCAAGATAAAAATTCTTATGCAACAGGCATCTTTAAAAGGGCCAGATGCTGTTTATGGGTTCTTAAAAAATATGAATCCACTAAACAAAGAGAAGTATAAAAATAACGAAATAATTCGCATGCATCCTTACCGCGCTAAAATCATGTCGCAAAGTGCCTCACTTTTTACCGGTCAGGAACTCATAAAGATTATCAACTACATTACTACAGCAAATAGAAAATTCGTAAGTTCTGCAATTCCTCGCAGAATGTTGCTTGAACAATTAGCTTTAATGATTATTAAAGGCAATAGAACTACCCTACAAGGTTAATATATGTCTAAACTACTCGACTCTTTTCTTATTGCTCAAAAAACCTTAAACGATTTTATTGCTGACCAGGAAAATATTCAGCGCGTCGATGACCTCGCTAAAGATCTTGCAAAATGTTTCGATAATGGTGGCAAATCTATTATTTTCGGCAATGGCGGCAGCGCCTGTGATGCAGCTCACTTCGCAGAAGAGTTTACCGGCCGTTTCAGAGGAGACCGTAAGTCTCTTCCCGTTATAGCATATAACGATGCCAGCCATATTACCTGTGTCGGAAATGACTATGGCTTTGAAGAAATTTTTTCCAGACCAACTGAAGCTTTTTGCCAAAAAGGCGACGTTGTTATCGGCCTATCAACTTCCGGAAATTCAGCCAATGTCATCAAAGCTATGGATGTTGCGAAAGCCAAAGGTGCTATCACTGTTGCCTTAATTGGAAAAAGCGGCGGAAAAATGAAAGGCCAGTATGATTACGAATGGATCATTCCGGGTGAAACTTCCGATAGAATCCAGGAAATTCATATGATGATTCTCCACATTCTAATCGAAGGTGTAGAAAGGATCCTTTTCCCAGACAATTACTAACTTGTAACCACCCCTGATTTTTTCTAAAATAGACAAATACACACTTTATGAGTTTAAATAAAGATATTTTGAAGATTTTAGGGGTTACTGTTAGGATTAATTATGGGATTTTTCGATTTATTTAAAAAGAAGGGAGAAAAAGCTCCTGACCTGAGCAATCAAATGCTGGAGATGAAAAAGCGTTCAGAGCCGGTAAAACTGAAAAATACCAACCAAAAAGAAGCTCCTACAAAGTCCCCAACTCCTGCCACTGAGCCGTCTCCTGTAAATCTCAAGCATAATATTGAGGCAGAATCAACAACTGCTCCAAAGCCTCCTTCTGCACCAACGCCTTCGAAAAAAACAATTACTCAACTCCAAACTACTACTACAGAAAAGAAGCATCTAGACCAATTGCCCAGCGTCAAAAAACTGGTCATCCCAGCTCATGATCAGACAAACAGCAAACTTGTACAACCTACAGATACCGTCACTGGCAGTAAGCCCAAGGAATTAACTCAAGTATCATTAAGCCAGACAAAGTCCGGAAATGAGACATCTTCACTTGCCCCTCCAGGAGTATCAATATCTCCTGCAGGAGAAGGGCTTAATATCCCCTTAAGTCTTTTAATTGGCCATATACCCGAGCAATTTCTAGTTCCCGGAGCCACAGAAGCAGTAACATCTTCGGAAACAATACGCTTTGGTAAAGAAGAGCTACTCCCTATATTATCTCAAGGCGTTTTTGCTGTAGTAGGTGGCGCTCTCCTTCAACGACTACCTGAGAAATTGTTGATAAACAAAACTGATCAGATAAAAGAAGTTTTCAATATTCCTCTTGACGGAATTTTACCACTTATACCACCGGAATGGTTTATACTGCAAAATCAGGATAACTCTTTAACTGAATCTCTCAACGATATGACTAATCCATTTGCCGACGCCTTTGCCCCAGAGCCGGAAGAAAGCAACATTACGGAAGATATCCCAAAGCCTGCTGAGCAAGCTGCCCATGCACAAGATGATACTGAAGAGGAAGAAATCGCTCTAAATATCGAAGAGGAACATGAGGATCCTCTTACCACACAGGTTCAAGAAGCACCCAAAGTAAACGTCTCTCGTTTTGACGAGAGCCAAGATATTCAAGATCCTCGCGAAACAGCAGTTCAGCTTACGCCTCCACCACGCTTGAATAAATTTACTCAGGAGGCACAAAATGAAATGGATCTTCTGTCGCAAACCAGTTCTGATAAAATACTAATTATCCCTGCAAAAAGACTGGCTCAAATAATCCGCAATCCTCATGTGACATTTAACCTTCCTAAGAGCAAAGCTATAGAATGTCTTAAATCCGGAAGTTTCATATTCTCAAGAAAAGAAATCTGCAAATATGGTGGTATTTCTGACAACTCAATAATGTCCAATGATGAACAAATTGATTTAGGTCTAGTAAATATATTAGACCTTATTCCTGCAGAATGGATGACTATACAAGATCAAGACACAAAACATACAGACTCTCTTGAGAAAATGAATAATGTCTTTGGCTCTGCTTTTGAAGAAGAAAAAAGCCAAGCTCATGAAGATCTAGAAAAAACTGAAGTTGAACTAGAAATAGAAACTGCAAACTCAACTATTCAAAAACAAGATACCCCACCACCTAAGGATTCCCCTGACTCATTGATTACCGGCGGTTTTCTTGGAAACACATCCCCTCTATTTGATGATGACGAAGACCTTGAGCTAGATATAGACGATGAGGAAGATGATTCAGAAGAAGTTGCTCTCGATATTCAAGAAGAGACTGAAGAAATCACTCTCGACATCAAAGAAGAGACCGAAGAAGTCGCTCTCGGTATTCAAGAAGAAAGTGAAAAGTCAGAAAGAAAATCACATTCTACGGCATATCAAAAACCTGCGAGGCCATCACTTGAAGGGAAAATTCCCAAAGCCAAAGAAACAAGCACCAGACCAAGTACTGCACCCAATGGTATCGACATCAACCGTAGTAACCTTAAAGATCTATGTCAACTTCACTCTGCCGGAGAAAAGTTAGCCCAAACAATCATCAGCTACCGACAAGAGCATGGAGATTTCCAAAGAGTCAACAATCTTCTAAATGTACCAGGAGTCGGTACTTCTGTATACCGTTCTCTAACAGGTCTAAGGCCATCTGCTGATTTAGAAGCTGCTGAGCGCAGGCTCAATAAACTCGTTGATCTCGATATAGAAAAAGATTATCCTCTTGGTAAACTTTTAAAAGCAGCCCAGAAAAAGTTTAAATTTAAGTCACTCATTCTCTCAGAAAAAGATGGTTTTGAAATTTGTTCAACTGGCGATACCTCACTACTTGAAAGTAATAGTGAGCTCTTAGCTGCTGCGACGCCTCAATTATTTAAGAAAACCAAACACTTTCTTAAGCAAGCCAATTTACCTCACCCTCAACTATTCACTTTCTATTTAGAAGATACTCCTGTGACATTTGGTATTGCAGACGAAGTTTTTCTAACTATGGTTCATAAGGGCAGTTACCCAGATGCCAAACATATGAAAATCTGCCGACAATTAATAAATGAAATAGCATGGTACTGCTCATTTAGAGCAGTTGTTTAGGAATTCATGATCACTATCTGTACTATTTGGACTTTATGTGTCCTACAATTTAAAGCTGCCTTTAAAGGTAACGAAGTTTGGAACCTGGTTTCAAATACTCCTGATAGTGTTCTAAAAAAATCGCTAGAAAAAATTGAAATTGGAGATGTAGAAGACGAAGATTCCGATGAAAATGTTTTCCTCTACCGATTCACGCTTTCACTCATAACCAACTTTTTAATTATCATTACTGAAATTGGGCTTTGTTCCTACTTAATGATAGAAAACTACTCTCGTGCTTCTTTTTACCTAGCGTTTTCAATTCTTTACAAAGATCTGATTTTATTTGCAGTCTTTGCCATTAGGCAAGAAAAAACGCGAAATCTAGCCCTTTTTGAAAATCTTCACTTTATTCCCAAGTGGGCAAGAAACTTAGAACGCCTTTCGGCTCTTTTCTCAGCAGTTCTTCTACTGTTTTTAGCTTGGTCTAAACTGCAGAATTAATTGGCTGTAAAATCACTTTTAAATTTTGACCACCATTGTGACCAAATCTCACTAAGATCATCTTTTGACAAGGCATACTCTCCTTGCAAGGCATACAACACTTTAACTGAGCCTAAATCACTGGTCTGAAGATCATAATAATCAAAAAGCACTCCCTGTGGCTTTACTTTCAGCATTTCTGCTAGATAAGAAGCTGCAAAAACTCGAATCTCAACCAATTCAGGTGGCTGATTTTTCTTTTCATACCAAAAAATTGGCAATCTATCTGCGAATGCCGCCCTTCTAGTGTCATTTAAAAGGCTCGCTATCAACTCAATCCCAGTTTCACCTCTTTGCTTTAAGGCTTCAATGATCATGACCGTCTTTTCTTCATTAGCTACAGCTAATTCACTTCTAAGTTGTGGTAACGACATTTCTCGAAAACCTCTAATCAGCTTTGCTGAATCAGGCATTTTAGACCACTGCTTTTTCTTCTTGAAAATTTCTAAAAATTCTGAATTAGCTTTTTGAGTCGCATCAGTGGCATTTTGCCCATTATCTTTAACTACTTCAACATGAATAACCCGCCCAGTCCTGGTATCATAAGCACGTCCCTGTGAATCAACCTTTTGCCCTGCACTATTAGTACTGCTATTCGAACAAGAAGCGACAAAAACAAGTCCCACTGAATTAAGAAGCAATTTCTTAGTAATCATTTTCTGCTTTGCTCCACCATTCTTTCCAAACTCTTTGAACATCGTCCTTAACAACAGCAAAGCCACCCTTAACTGCATAAAACATCCTATCCTTAGTTAAGCCCAGAGTAACTCCACTTGGTTGCACGGGTACTTTCTTTTGTAACGCATAAGCTGCATACACTGCAATGCTCACAGGTTCAGGAGGCTGATTTTTCTTTTCATACCACCAATACTCTCTCCCCTTCTGAAACACAGCAAGGCGCTGATCACTTAAAAAGCTGGCCAACGCAGGAATACTAGATTCTTTGCGAACCAAAAGTTCTTCAATAATCAATGTGAGTTCATGTCGAGATGCTTTACTTTTTAAAGTAAGTAATTCCTTAACTGATTTCTCTTTAAAAAAGGTCTCGAGCCTTCCTCCCCCCTCAGCAACATCTATCCAACCACCACTTTTATTAAAAGTTCTCTTTTTATGATCATACAGAACTTTCTCTTCACCTTTCTTCCAATTTGGATTGACCTTTTGACCTTTTTCATTTTCAACAATCACTTGAGCCTTATACCCCTTCTTTTTGGAAGCTTTACTACTCATACCTTCTTTAGTACCCGATGAGTTATTCTTAGTACTTTCTGGCGAAGAACAGGAAAAGAAAAGAAAAAGTGATAGTAATGATAATAAAAGCTTCATTAAAAAATACCGTTATCTGTCAGTTAAATCTGTTTAAGTAAATATTTTGCTTGAAGAATATTTGACAAGCTCATCCGACCTCTTATGGTTTGAATTTTTTAAACGGTAACTAAATCAGGACATATCTGCATAACATGAAGTATCTACAGCAAGAAGGCCGACTTCTCAACTGGCTAAAAGTTATGCGCGTGTCTCAAGGCTTTTTCTTTATAAGTGCCATGCCGGTTCTTCTTGGCAGTGCCATGGTTATATACCATTATGATGTTTCGGTCAGCCCTTTAGTTTTTTTTCTCATGGTAATCGGCAGCCTGGTTTACCACCTTGGTGCAGATATGATTAATGAATACTACGACCATATTTCTGGCAATGATGCTTTAGTAGATGTCAAAACACCTTTTAGTGGCGGCACTGGTATCCTAGAAAAAGGCCTGATCCGTCCACAAAAAGTTTTATACATGAGTTGGCTCTTCTTTCTAATTGGAGCCATCATTTCTTTTATTATTGCAGCACTGACAAACGATCTAATCTTAATATTTTCTGCTCTTGGTCTGATCTCATGCTGGGGATATACCGCACCTCCTCTAAAATTTTGTTACCGTGGGATTGGAGAAATCATTATATTTTTGAATAACGGACTTTTTATTATAGGCGCAATTTTCATGGCCTTTGTTGAAGTCTTTGATCCAATCTTAATCCTACCCTCTTTCTTCCTTGGTTTCCTTGGCTTTTCCATCATCATTATGAATGAGGTCCCGGATATTCGTGCAGACCAAAAAGTCAATAAAAAGAACCTCGTTGTTCGTTTTGGAATCGAAAAAGCCCTTCTTTTTCACAAGATTGCCATAACATGTGCTTTTAGTTGTATCATCGCTGCTGTAGCATTAAAGCAACTTCCATGGCCATGCCTACTGGCATTTGCAGGACTATTCATGGTGAGTGACAAACGAATTTTTAATACTAAACTAGTTCTAGATAAAATGGATGACCCGGAATCTCTGACTGGACTTTGTAAGTCTACGATTGAGCTGAAGTTTAAATCCTGGTTAATGCTTATGATTGGTTTTGCTGCTCATGGCTCTTGGTATTACCTCGCATAACGGAAGCCAAAAATCCCACCAGATATACCACCCATAACATGAGCAAAATGGGAAATTTGCTGACTACTGAAAGATGAAACCAGTTCATTCCCCATAAAAAGTAAGCTTATAAATATAAAAGTCAGCGGTAAATCACCTGTGGAATAATTAGTAAAAGATCCAAGAATAACCATCATTAGTGCTACTCCACTGGCGCCGATAATACCATTACTAAAAAATACCGTATTTAAAAGTCCTGTTACTATCGCTGTAAACGCCATCATTAGAAAGATTTTCTTACTACCAAATTTCTCTTCAAGTACAGGACCAATAAGTAAAATTATCGTAAAGTTACTTATAAAATGGGTGAAATCTGTCTGCAATTTGAAATCTTTAAATGAGTGAACGCAGGTATATGTTAGTAATCTATAGTAGTCGGCTGAAGCCCATTCAAAATTTGCATGTAATGCCAAATAAGGTGTCAGATCTTTAAATGCTACACTGAATACCATCACTGTGAAACTCACAATAGTGAAAGTCAGAATTACTGGAGAATTGTATGTAACCTTGACGCCCATTATTTAACCTTTTCCCATCTTGCCCCAATAAATTTAAACTGGCCAATTACCTTACTAGTCTTGAGATCAATTACCTTTGCTGGCCTTTCCAAAAAATTTGAATCAGCAATAAAACAAACGCTTTTTACTTCAGCCATTTTAGAAAGTTCTTTAACGAGTAAAAGGAAATGCTCTACCTGCATATCTCCTACTAACTTTATGCCATCCTCTGGGTAAACAACATTCCCCTTTTCATCTATAGAAAGAACAGTGACGGGGTAAACATAGATATCCTTTCCCAGGGAAAAAATTCTCTCACCGAACTTTGTAAAGTAAATTGGATTTTCCTCCGTACCACCGATCCAGTCACTCTCTACTTTCAGCTCTTTATAAACTATCTCTCCTTTAAAAGCTTGATACTTTCTATCAATCCTAACAGAAGGACTCTTGAGAGACTGAGTAACTTTCGCGCCAGTAGATTTTGAAATATTAGAGTACCTAGGAATACTTTTGGGCTTTTCTGTTGTCGCGCAACTGACCAGTAAAAAAAGAATAAGGCAATTAAGAGCTTTCATTTTTCTGCTTGTCTTTTGAGCTTTCATAAAACTCTTGCAAGAAGCCAGGTTGCATTAAACGAGAAGTGATTGTCTTCATTGCCTCTATATGCATATTCGGATCATTTGTCGGACTGATCAATATGAAAATGTATCTCACTCCCTGGCCATCCGGGCTATCCCACTCTAAACTTTCGCCTTCTGCGACAAATGCACACACCGCCATAGGATTATCAACATCTGAAGTTCTACAGTGTGGCAAGGCAATTTCATCTCCCATTCCTGTTGAACAAAGTTTTTCTCTTTCCAAAACAAGGTTGTGGATGTTTTGCAATTCACTGATATTTCCATGCTTTAAAAGCTCGGCACACATCATCTTTATAGCGTCTTCTTTGGAGCGAACATCAATATCTATAATGACGCGATCCTGAAGTAATTGATCGAAGGAAATCAACTCAACTGTTTCATTTGGCGCTGGAGCCTGATTCTTTTCTTGCTTTTCAACGCGTTCTTCATCAAGTGTCTGTTTCCACTTCTTAAGAATCTGAGTTACCAGAGCTGCCCCAACAACTTCAAAAAGTAACATTGCAGGAATTATCGCAGCAATACCTTTCGTTAAACTGTCACTTAGATACGTTCCCATGACTAATAAGCTTATTCCTGTTGATCCCATATTTGGTATAAATAAGTAAGGTAAAGCTCTAACCAATTTTCCTCCCTTATCAATAATTCGACAAGAAAGCCAAGTACCAAAAAGCTTACCAACAGTTCTTAGTAAAATGTACAAACCGATCATTTTAAGGTTTTCTACGTCATTAAAAATCTCGAAATCGAATCTCGAGCCTATTAGCGCAAAGAAAAACAAATGAGAAAACCTCATAAGATCAGGAACTTTCAGAGAGTCAAAAATGTACTGACTATGATAATTCGAAACTAAAAGGCCAGTAACTATGACTGCAATGGTAAAAGGTACCTGAAACACCATCGCAAAGCCGACATTCATAAAAATTCCGGCCCAAACAATAAATAAAACCGTAACGGTTGGAATCGAATCAGACGACAAAAGATCTACTAACTTTTTATTTGATGTCTTTTCGCTGAATTCATCACAGATAATTCTATTTTGAACTGCAGACCTTATTAGTAGAAACACACCTCCGCCAATCGCCAAAGTTATTGCCGCAAAGCGAACAAATGTCTTGAAGTCAGGAGTTAGGAATTGGCTTTGCACACTGAACGCGATCAGGATAATAACAAACAAAATTAACTCTGCGATTGTATCAAGAGTTGTCGACTGTGCCCAAATCGTTTTCATTCTCCCTTCGACATTTCGATTTGTCATTGCGATCAGAACTGAAGCTGGAGAAGAAGAAGACGCTACTGCGGCCAAAATAGCCGATAAAAATGGTTGAAGGTCCAGAAAATAATACAAACCTCCAAAAACAAGTAAGAAGGTTATAAAGGTGTGAGTTAAACTGGTTATTAAAGAATCCTTGCCCAATTCTTTAAGGCGGTCTGCATGACACTCTTCAGTAATAGTAAACAGAACAACACCCATATAGACCGGTAAAAAAAACAAAAGACTGCTAAGCGCACTCTCATGCATTGCCACCATAGAAACATCTGCCTTTCCTAAAATTGGCAAACCTTCCTCAAAACTATTAATCAAATAATCAATTAATTTTAAAAATGAAGGACCAATAAGAATACCACCAACTATTTGCCCTGCTGTTTCTCCAAAACCGATTTTTCGAAATATTTTGCCGGTAACAAATGAAGTGATGATTAAGGCACCCAGTAGTAAAATCTGAGCGATGGTCATTTCTGCACTAAGCATTTATAAATTCCAATTTTAACAACAGCTTCCTGAACTGTCTTGTTGATTGTAGTCATCTGCAGCCATAGTATTCCCACAGATAAACTCTCCAAAATGAGTTTTGCGTTCCCCAACAACCTCAAAATGATCTTTATACCGGCTCAATTGTAACATGTCAGCTGTATTTCCGCAAACCCGTTCAGGTCTGCCTGTTTCAAATGAATGATGATCATCCAGCACAAACAAGTGGCTATTTTCTTTCATCGTCCCATTATAAGTAGCAATTTGGCCATAATCTTCACAATTATCTTCTAAGTCCGCTATTTTGAATAAACGATATGTTTTGGAATAAAAGCGAGCATTCCCAGTAAGAACCTTTACATCTTCATCGAGATCTATAGTTCCTTCACTGACTAAACGAGGATCCAGAAAACCGACTTGTTTAGCTAAGCTTATAAAATCATTGATGTACAATGCTCCACCAAGGCACTCTCCGTATAACATCTCATTCTGACGAATATCCTCACTCAAACGCCTATCGCAGAACACATCTGAGAAGTAAAATTCGCCACCATTTTTTAGAGTCTTGTAAATACCTTCGAGAACTGCTTTTTTATCGGGAGACAGATTAACCACACAATTTGAAACGACTAAATCAACTGATTCCTCTTCAAGTCCAACATCTGACAGAGATTCAATGTAACCCTGCTTGAATTCGACATTACTTTTAGAAAAACCAAACTTTGTCATCTGCTGAGCTTCAACCTCTCTGGCAGTCTGTAGTTGTTCCTCTGTCATATCAACACCAATAACCTTTCCAGACTCCCCCACCAATTGACTGTACATGTAAACATCTCGCCCACTGCCACACCCTAAATCTAGTATGGTGCAAGCTTCGACTGCTTCAGTAATGGGAAAACCACAGCCATAAAACTTTTCTAATACAGAGTCATCGATATTCGCAATCAATTCTTTGATCCACTTTGGAGGTTCGCCTCCTGCACAACAAGCACTGGTCTTCAAATCACCACTTGTTTTCACCACACTGGAATAATAATTCTGAACACTTTCTTTGACTGACTTCATCTACCCATTCCTGATAATTATTTGAAAAATACATTATGACTTACATCTTTCAATTCATGATGATGGAGTGAATATGTCAGCACAATATAACTTTCTAACCAGTTTTAATGAGAATTTAATCAAAAAAGAACATCTTCATTATACTTGTTGGTCTAGTTCAGCTTTGACTTATCGCTAAAGGAAGCAAGATTTATAAACAGTCTTAATATGAGGAGTCATTAAAACATGCGTCTATCTATACTGGGCATGATCTTAGCTGGTGGGGAAGGAACCAGACTAGCACCATTAACTACAAGAAGAGCAAAACCCGCTGTACCATTTGGCGGTAAATACAGAATCATTGACTTTGTTCTCAGTAACTTTGTAAACAGTGGCATACTGAGTACTTTTGTCATCACCCAATTTCGCTCACAAAGTTTATCTGAACATATAATCAATGGCTGGAACATTTCCAGTTTAATTAAGGGACAATTCATCGTCCCTGTTCCAGCACAGATGCAAAGTGAAAATAAAAAATGGTATACCGGCACAGCTGATGCCATTTGGCAAAACCTTCACTTAGTAAATGACTTCAAGCCAGAACTACTCGCAGTTTTCGGTGGTGATCATATTTATAAAATGGACATTAGTCAAATGGCTAAATTCCACACCGAAAAAGAATCTCTAGCGACCATCGCGGCAATCCCTGTTCCATTAGATGAAGGTAAACAATTTGGAGTAATTCAAGTTGATGAAGACTGGAGAATCACTGGTTTCCAGGAAAAGCCAGATAACCCGACTCCATTACCAAATAACCCAGACTACTGCCTGGCTTCCATGGGTAATTATATTTTCGATTCTAAGTGGATCTCCGGCGTTCTAAATGAAGACGCAAAAGATTCCAGCAGCTCACACGACTTCGGCAACGACATCTTGCCACATGCAGTCGAAACTGGTCGAGTCTTTGCCTACAATTTCTATGACAACAAGATTGCCGGTGCAGATAAGCACAAGCAGCCATACTGGCGTGATGTGGGTACTCTGCAGTCTTACTACGAAGCAAATATGGACCTGAGAATGGCCGATCCACAATTGAATCTTTACAGTGATAAGTGGCCAATCCATACTTATAACACTCCACTTCCTCCGGCAAAATTTGTCCATAACGAAGAAGTTGGGTTCCAGGGTAAAGCGCGTATAGGCAAAGCTATTAATTCAACGATTTGTGACGGATGTATCGTTTCAGGCAGTACCGTTCTTAACTCGATTCTTTCTCCTGAAGTTCGCATTCACAGCTACTCTACCGTCTGTGACAGTATCATCATGAATAATGTTGATATACGCGAAAACTGTCAGATCCGTAATGCAATCATCGACAAACACGTTGTTCTAGAACCCGGAACGCAAATTGGTTACGACCGCGCCGCCGATGAAGCTCAGTTCAAAGTCCTTGACCTGTATCCTGAAGCTGGCACATGGTTGACAGTCATCGAGAAGAATCATCATAAAGTAAACGATAAAATGATGGCCTCTCACCTCGATTTCTAATATGCTAAGTGACCTTAAAAGAATTGCCGAACAAGTAGACAAAGCTTTAACACGAGACGATTTCCCGGAAACCATTCTTCCGGACTACTTAAAGGAGGCCGTCCTGGCCTATCCTTTAAGAGGTGGTAAAAGACTGCGTCCTGCTATAGCTATGTGGGCCTGCGGTCTTTTTTCGAATAAACCGGATAGTGCTTTACTGCCTGCTTGTGCAATCGAAATTTTTCATACCTGGACTCTTGTCCACGACGATATAATCGATAACGACTCAACACGTCGTGGTGAGCTTTCTTCTCATGAAGATCTAAAACAGATTTCTCAGAAACGCTTTGCCACTCAAGCCGAAGCCAGTGAGCAATTTGGCCGCAGCTTCGCTATTCTTACTGGAGATCTACAACAAGCCTGGGCTATATCCTTACTTCTCAAAGCTTCTGGCAAAGACATGTCCAGTGACATCACTCTCAGTATTCTAGACAGAATGATCAATCTCCTCTATCCAAGACTACTAAGCGGAGAAGCAATCGATGTCGAATTTGAGCACCGAAAATTAGAAGACATATCTGAAGATGAGATCCTCACTATGCTCAAGTGGAAAACTGGCGAACTTCTACAATTTGCTGCCGAAACTGGAGCCTTAATAGGCCTCAACACTGCCAACTATAGACTTGACTCGGTTAAATCTATAGGTGAGTTTGCCATGGATGCCGGTCTCGCATTCCAACTTCAAGACGACATACTTGGAGTTTATGCGGAGGAAGAAGAATGGGGCAAGCCGGTTGGTAATGACATTCGAACCAGAAAAGTGACTCTTCTGATTAAGAAAGCTTTAGAAATGTCTGAAGGCGAAGATCTCCAGCATCTCATGAACTGCCTTGGAAATGTCGATATGTCTCTTGCTGACTTAGAACGCACAAGAAACATAATTAAAGACTGCGGAGCCCTATCTGCCATTGAAGAAATGGCAAAAGAATGTATAGAGAAGGCTAAAGATTCTCTATCGCAGCTGCCGGATAACAAATACCGGAAGTTACTTGATGAATTAGCAGACTTTTTGATACAAAGAAAATATTGACGATTTTAAGGATAGAAAAATGAGTTTTACCGGTGTTTATACCGCTATTATAACCCCTTTTAAAGATGGTGCAGTTGATTACGCTTCACTTGAAAAATTGATTGAGATGCAAGTCGAAGGTGGTGTTGACGGTATAGTTGCCGTTGGTACGACCGGTGAATCCCCTACTCTAAACGTCAAAGAGCACACTGAAGTTATCAAATATATCATCGACAAAGCAGCTAAACGCGTTAAAGTTGTTGCAGGTACTGGCGGTAACTCAACTTCTGAAGCCATTGAATTGACTGTTAAAGCATTCAATAATGGTGCTGATGGTTCACTGCAAGTTACTCCCTACTATAATAAGCCGACTCAGGAAGGTCTTTTTCAGCACTTCACAGCCATTTCTGATGCAGCTCCTGAACTGCCAATAATTCTTTATAATGTACCTGGACGTTCTGCTACAGGCATAGATATCTCAACTGTGGCAAGACTTGCAGAAAACCCAAATATACCGGCCATCAAAGAAGCTGGTGGTAGTGTTGATCGCGTCAGCCAAATCAAACAGGCCTGTGACATCACAATTCTAAGTGGTGATGATGCCCTGACTCTGCCAATGATTTCTGTTGGTGCAGAAGGCGTAATCAGCGTTATTTCTAACGTTATGCCAAAAGAAATGGTACAGTTAGTTAAGTATGCCAATGAAATGAATATGAAGGAAGCGAAAGCTCTTCATACAAAACTTTATCCTCTCATGAATGACCTATTCATCGAATCTAATCCAATCCCGGCAAAAACTCTTCTTGCTGAAATGGGACTATGCGGTGATGAATTCAGACTTCCCCTAACAAATATCAATCCTGCTAACTTCGAAGTGCTAAAAGCTTCTGCAGTAAAAGCTGGTCTAATTCTTTAATTAGAAGTTAGGAATAAGATTTTGAAACCGGTCTAATTCAGGCCGGTTTTTTTATTTCATAAATATCGGTTTATTTTTCGATAGTTTCGTTGTTTGCCAACTGACCACAAGCAGCTGCGATATCCTGGCCAAGAGAAAAACGACGGGTCACTTTATATCCTTCATCTTTCAAGTAATCCTGAAAAGCAATAATATCTTCCGGATTAGATGCAAAGAAACCTTTAACATCACTGAGATCCGGATTGTAAGGAATAAGGTTGATGTGAACATCGAGACCACGTAAGAACTCTGCGACTTTCTTCGCATCTTGCAAAGAGTCATTCACATCTTTGAACATGATATACTCGATCATCACCCCACTTTGCCGAACATCCTCAATCTCTTCAAGAGTCTCACGCAGCACCTTCATTGGGAACTTATCATTAACCGGCATCACCTGAACGCGAGTTTCATCATCTGCCGCATTGAGACTTAAGGCAACTCCCACTTGTGGGAAACGCTTCGAGAACTTCAACATTAAATCAGGTAAACCGGATGAAGATATGGTGATAAATTTATGAGCAAATTGAAAAGCACTACCATCAAGTAACAACTCAAGAGACTTTTCGAGGTTAGTATAATTTCTTAGAGGTTCGCCCATTCCCATGAAGACTATATTTCGCAACTTGCGATTCTCTTCGCGAAGGATTCTACCAGCATGAACAATCTGATCTAGAATTTCACTATAAGAAAGATTTCTCAAAAAGCCCATCGCACCAGTAGCACAGAAAGTACACTTTTCAGAGCAGCCGACCTGAGATGAAACACAAATACTCGTACGGCCTGTATTGATTCGCAAAATAACCGTCTCAATCTGTTTGCCATCATAAGTTTCAAAAAGAAGCTTTGTCGCACCATCAATATTTGAATCCATTCGACTGATTAACTTCAAAAAGGAAGCCTTAAAATTCTTTTCTAATGCAGGCAGAACCTTTTCGCTCTCTGGAATACTCTCCAAAGGCTCAAATTCGCGAAACAACAAACGCCTGGCGCGTCGCAATTCGCGATGACCATAACCTTGCTTTTCCAGAAACTTCTCTAAGTCTTTTTTATCATATATCGATTTCATGGCGACAATATAACCGACTTTTCACTTTCGTCTTGTTAATATAACTCTTAATCTCTCCTCGTTAAAATATGATCAACATCTGAGCTCAATCCCATTTGCAGCTGAGCACAAAGGGAACTATGTTTAAACATCTCCCAATCGGGGGTGAAACTGGATTCGACTGTTAAGAGAAGACTTCAGTTGCATGTCGAGGTTGGTCGGTTGGCCTCGTAAAAAGCCGATCAAAACTATAAATGCTAACGAAGATTACGCATTAGCGGCATAATATAAGCCCGCTACGATTTCCTGCTGACGCCTTATAGGCAGTGCAAATCGACATTTATTTGGCTGGTTTGTTGATTGTATCATCAGGTTCAACAAGTGAGATTTTACTGAAGAATAAGCTTCAAAGTGGCCCTGTTTACCGGCAGCTGCGAGGACGAAAACTTTAAAGGTGAACTAAGCATGTAGAAGCTGTTGGAGCCTTTTATCAGGACGGGGGTTCAACTCCCCCCACCTCCACTAAACCTCACTTTTTCTAAAGTGGGGTTTTTCTTTTTAAATTGTTACTTGATAAGCTGTTGATTTTCGTTTGGAACTTTCAAAAATATTAACTGTGGTTAAAGTGGTAAAATAACATTTT
>JAKVBD010000041.1 GCA_022446985.1 Lentisphaerales bacterium | reverse complement strand
CTGAAGCAAATAACTTTTTCAATCTTAATACAAGTTCATCCAAGGAAAGACCTGTTTCTTACAGACTACGCCAAAGACACATTGTAATTTCGTATTGTATTTAAATCCTCATATTTTGTTGTGCAAAATTAAAATCTGACCTAAATGCACTTCTTAATTATTATCCTTTCATCAAATGATACTTGAGACATTACCAACAAATTAACTGAAAATTTTACTACCAAAGCCGGGGAAAGTACTTTAAAATAGGAAGGTGGCGAATTTTACAGAAGGATAATTGGGATGTCAACATTTGATCCATTTAAGACAGGACAGATAGATTTACAGTACAACCAAGCACGAGAACTACTAGAAAATGGCTTACAGGAACTCCTTGAACATGGGTCAAACCTTCTGAAGCAACAAAAGTATGAAGAACTCAAGACATTTATAACCGAAAGAACACGTGGTTTAAATCGCGATAAAGACATTCGCGAGCTAAGGCCCTACAGTTTAGTTGACCTAGAAGTAGAAATTTCACAAGATACCGAAGGCCTTAAGACCAGCTGGCCTGCAGTCGATAAACTGATTCGTATTCCTCAGGAAGCACTAACCATCGTTGCTGGGCAACCTTCACACGGTAAAACCAGCGTCATGCTCAATATGTTTATCAACTGTGTTAAACAGTACCCTCAAAAACAATTCCTATTTTATTCTTACGAGGAAAACAGCAAACACCTCGCTTCAAAAGTCCTCATCAATATGAGTGAGTGCTGTTTCGATGAAACGAATAACTTTACTCACTTTGAGAATATTATGAAAGGCAACAAAATCGATAATCCGAAAATCGAAAAAGCCGTTAAAGAACTAGAATCTATGACTTCTACTCGTAGGCTCTGGTTACTGGATCATGGTCCAGATCTGGATGATTTACATAATGAATTATCCTACTTAACCAAAGACGGCAAAGTTGGCGGAGTTTTTATCGATTACGTCCAGAAAATGAAACTCAAAGAATGTAGTTTTGATCGACAAAGAGAATTACAGGTGATTTCGAATGAGCTATTGCGTATGGCCAAAACCTTCAAGATTCCAATCATCATGGGAGCCCAACTGGAAAAAGGGAAAGCTGATGAAGTCGTGAGACTCGACCAGTTAAGAGAAGCTGGCGATATAGAGCAAGATGCCAATCTCATTCTTGGAGTCTATAACAAATCGATGATTAAGGCTCGGCAGGGAGTTAAAGTAAATGACCGTTTGGTAGATATGACCTTGTCTATATTAAAGAATCGAAATGGGGCTGTAAATGAAGATGTTGTATTGAGGTTTGATCGTCCAGTCTTAAAAATACGAGACTTTAGTAATAGAAATGTCATGGGCGGAATGACCCAAAGAATTCAAAGACTTTCTTAAACCTGACCGAAAACTCTTTCTGTCCAGATTTTCAAAAGTTTAGACACTGCACGGCTCTTTGAAGCTTTCTTTTCTCTGGTGTAAACGTACTGAAGATTATTCAGCATTCGTAGAATGATTGGTCTGACGTCAACCGGCTCTAACATGTCGTCTGTAAATGGGTAACCTGCCCTTCTCGCCAATGATTGACAATCGCTCACTGACATAACTTTTCCAGCATCAAATGGGTTATAGTAAGTAACTGGATCATCTTCAAAAACACCCACAACAAAATGGGCCGGCACTGCAACGCCTTGAATATTAATACCAAGTCTCTTACCTAAGACAATGTAGAGCACTGAAAGGGTAATCGGTAAGGCTTTTTTATTTGTCAAAGCATGGTAAATCGAAGAATTACCAATCGCAAAATATTGTTTTCTATCGCCGATATACTGCTCTACCTGACCTAAAAAACGAGCTAACACAGCACCGCGATTTTCGTCAAAATGCTTTTGTAAGTAATCTTCACATCTTTCAGTTAAATCATTAAGGAGACTTTTAACGTCCTCTGCTTTAACCGAGTGATCAATGAATCTGGATAGAAAGATTGCCATACCTTCCATATCCAGATCATCATTTGAAACTTTCTGTTCCAGTTCTGCTACGAAAAAGTCATTCTCTTTCTCTTCACAGATATCTCTTATGTGCAGAGAAATCTCAGTATTCACTTCGCGACTTTTCTCGCAAAGCTCTGAAAGCTCTTCTACAGACATCTGCTTTAACTGAGAATCCATCATCTGACGAACATCAGAGGCTTCATCTTCCAGTAGAGTAATTATCGCGTTGACTTTTTCGTTATTCATTCAGAAAGCTTAACCTTTAAGAATAGCCATGAACTTTTCAGCAGCTTCAGAAGTCGACTGCGTCAAAGAGTTTGAACCTGTGTAAGTATCAATCGCTTTGTCCAGATCGTCAGCAGCTTCTTTCTCACCAAGGAACTCAAGCATCATACGCGCACTCATAATAGCGGCTATAGGGTTAGCTTTGTTCTGACCAGCGATGTCAGGAGCAGATCCGTGAACCGGCTCAAACATTGAAGGAGTTGACTTAGTTGGGTTGATGTTACCACTTGCAGCCATACCCATTCCACCTTGAGTTTCAGCACCAAGGTCAGTAACGATGTCACCGAACATGTTTGAAGTAACCATAACATCGAAGCGTCTTGGATCTTTAACCATGAACATACAAGCTGCATCTACGTGGTAGTACTCTCTCTTAACTTCCGGGAATTCTTTTTCACCAAGCTCGTTGAAAACTCTGTCCCAAAGATCGAAAACGTAAGTTAGAACGTTAGTCTTACCAACCATGGCTAGAGTCTTACGAGGGCGGCTAGCAGCAAGTTCGAAAGCATAACGCAGGCAACGCTCAACCTGAGTTCTGTTGTAAACCATTGACTGAATAGCCACTTCGTCTTTAGAACCTTTCATGTTGAAACCGCCAACACCACTGTAAAGACCACCAGTGTTTTCACGTACGCAAACGTAGTCCAGCTCTTCCGGGCCAGCATCTTTAAGTGGAGTTTCTACGCCACTGTAAAGTTTAACTGGACGAAGATTGATGTACTGATCAAGCTCGAAACGAAGCTTAAGAAGTAGACCTTTTTCGATGATACCAGGCTTAACGTCAGGGTGACCAACAGCGCCAAGGTAAATTGCGTCGTATTTTTTTAGCTCTTCAAGAGTATCGTCATTAAGAACTTCACCAGTTTTCAGGTAGTGAGCACCACTCTGTGGGAAGTCAGTAAGGTTAAGAGTAAAACCAAATTTCTCAGCCTGAGCCTGAGCTGCGTCTAAAGCAACTTCAGTTACTTCTGGACCGATACCGTCACCGCCAATAACAGCGATATTGTGTTCACGAGACATATGTCTTCCTTTTAAAATGAGAATTAAGTTTCTTCATCACCACGAGCCATGAGAACTTTACCAGTTCTAACCAGCTCAATAATTTTATAATCGCGGAGCAATTCAATCATTGCATCCAGTTTCGCAGAATCCCCTGTAGCCTGTATGACCATTGAAGTCTTGGTCAAATCAACAGTCTTACAGTCAAAATGTTCAACAATCTGCAAAATTTCAGTGCGCTGAGTCAGCTTGCAGCCAACCTTAATCAAGGCCATTTCCTTAATAATTGAGCTGCTGTCGTCATGCTCAATACAGTGCATTACGTCAACCAGCTTACTCAATTGCTTTTTAATCTGGTCGAGATTGGCTGCATCGCCCTGAGCAGTTATAGTCATACGGGCAAAACGATCATCAAAACCAGATGAAACTACCAAAGAGTCAATATTGTAACAACGTCTCGAAAATACCTGAGCTACTCGCATAAGTACACCAGGCTTATTAACAACGAAAATACTGATAGTATGGTTCTTATCACTCATCGTCTTTCTCCTAAGTAGAACCAGTTGGTTTTTCGAGCTTTTCTGTCGGTGCTTCAAGCAACATCTTAGTATAAGGTGCACCAGACGGAATCATCGGATAAACATTATCTGTTTTATCCACTACAGCTTCGATTATACATGGACCATCGTTAAAAGCTAAAGCTTCTTTAAGAACCTTAGTTACTTCTGAAGATTTAGTGATCTTAAAACCTTTAGCCCCTTCGTAACATTCAGCAAATTTCACAAAGTCAGGATTACCCTGTAAATCAACACCACTTAAACGGTTGTCAAAGAATAGTTCCTGCCATTGACGAACCATACCCAAGTAGCTGTTATTCAAAATAAGACATTTAACTGGAAGCTTGTGAAGAGCTGCTGTAGCCATTTCAAACATCGTCATCTGAAAACCACCATCCCCAACAACGGCGATTACTGGTTCATTTGGACGACCAAATGCCGCACCGATCGCTGCTGGAAATCCATAACCCATAGTACCTGCTCCACCTGAACTCATCCAGTCAAAACCTTTTCTGGTTTTCATGAACTGAGCAGCAAACATCTGGTGCTGACCAACGTCAGTTGAAACAGGAGCGTTACTATCTGTTAAACGATCAAGCTCTCTAAGAATTTCCTGCATGCTTAGCTTACCAGGAGTCACTTCTGCTTTAAGCGGGAAGTCCTCTTTGAACTTCATACACTTCTCAACCCAAGGATCAATCTCAAGCTTTTCACTGTAACCAATAAGCTCTTCGATAACCAGCTTAGCATCTCCACAGCAGAAGATGTCTGGAACAACCATCTTACCTTCTTCTGCAGGGTCGATATCTACGTGAATTTTAAAGGCATCTTTACAAAACTCGTCTAACTTACCAACTATTCGGTCATCCCAACGAGAGCCGATAGAGAAAAGAAGGTCACACTCAAGGATTGCTTTATTTGCATAAGCAGTACCATGCATTCCCAACCAACCAAGTGAAAGATCATGAGTTTCCGGGAAAGCACCTTTACCAAGAACTGTCGTCACAACTGGGCAGTTCAAAGTCTCTGCAAGTTTAGTTACAACTTCATCTGCTTTAGAAAAAACTGCACCATGACCAACAAGTAGAAGTGGCTTGCGGGCTTTGCCTAAAGCTTTGGTAATGGCTTTGATCTTGTCTGTATCGCCAGTTGTCGGATAACTGTAACCTGGAAGATCCAACTCCGGGCTCAGATCAAAATCTGCTTCTGCAGAAGAAACATCTTTCGGTATGTCAATTAGTACCGGACCTGGACGACCTGTGTTAGTGATGTGGAAAGACTCGTGAATAATTCTTGGAATATCAGCTGTCTCTCTTACCAGGTAACTATGCTTAACTACCGGTAAAGAAATACCAAATACATCGGCTTCCTGAAAGGCATCTTTACCAAGCATAGGACTGATTGTCTGACCACAGATAACGATCATTGGAACTGAATCCATCTGAGCTGTGATGATACCAGTGATTGTGTTTGTTGCACCAGGACCACTAGTTACCAGAACAACACCAGGCTTACCAGTAGCACGAGCGTAGCCGTCTGCCATGTGAGTGGCCCCCTGCTCGTGTCTTACCAGAATCATTTCGATCTTGGTCTTCGTGGTTATGATTGCATCGAAAATTGGAATTGCAGCACCGCCGGAGTAACCGAAAATGTACTCAACTCCCTGCATTTCCAAACATTTAATTAAGGCTTCTGCGCCATTCATTTTTATCTATTCCAAATAACTTTAAACTTCTTTTTTATCTAATCTCTTAGATACAGCAAAAGCGCCTGAGTCCTCAGGCGCCCCGCTTTAATTCTATTTTTACCTACTTGTCAGTGACCTAGTCGAGAAGCTTCCTAAGAGTTTCTGTCTCAATTTCAGGGTAAAGCGGGAACCTGCCAAGCAGGTTACTAACTCGTTCACGGCATGAGACAAGGACAGCTTCGTCTGTTGTCGCTTTTGCCTTAGATTTCTTGCCGGCGTTTGCGCCACTGGCAATTGTGTTAGCTTCAGTCGCATTTAGGATTTCATAAACTACTGCTGCTATTTCCTTCATTTCCTCAGTACCCATACCAAGAGAAGTGAGAGCTGGAGTACCGATTCTTAATCCTGATGTATACCAAGCACCATTTGGATCGAAAGGCAGTGAGTTTCTGTTTAGAGTGATACCGGCGGCACGTACAGCGTTTTCAGCCTGACGACCAGTAATTCCGAAGCTGCTGACATCAAGAACCATCAAGTGGTTTTCAGTACCATCACTGGTTAGCTTTATGCCTTTCTCCATGAGTTTAGCGGCCATAGCTTCTGAGTTCTCAACGATCCTTTTAGCGTACTCTTCAAATTCTGGAGTATTTGCTTCTTTGAAAGCAATAGCTTTGGCTGCAATACTGTGAGCAAGTGGACCACCAAGCACCATGGGACAACCCTGGTCAACAATTTCAGCATATTCTTTCTTACAAAGAACCATACCACCACGAGGACCTCTTAAAGTTTTGTGAGTCGTAGTCGTTACTACGTCAGCCCATTTGATTGGGTCGAAATCACCAGTGAAAGCTTTTCCTGCAACAAGGCCTGCAAAGTGAGCCATATCAACCATGAAAGTTGCACCAACACTGTCAGCGATTTCTTTCATGATGCGGAAGTTAACTTTACGAGGGTAAGCAGAGTAGCCAGCTAGTAAAATTGTTGGCTTAATTTCTTCAGCCTGCTTGCGGATTGAATCGTAATCCAGAAGCTGAGTTTCTTTATCGACGTCATAAGTGTATGCGTCAAACATTCTAGCAGACATATTGTGTCTGTAACCGTGAGTCAAGTGACCACCAGAGTAGTAGTTTAGACCAAACAGTTTTTGATTACCAAGCTTCTCACGAAGATCTGCCCAGTCAGAGTCAGAAAGATTTGCAACGTTCTTCTCACCGATCTCTTCCAGCCAAGGCTCCTGGATCTTTTTAGTAAGGATTGCCCAGTAAGCAACCATGTTGGCATCTGCGCCAGAGTGAGGCTGCACATAAGCGTGTTCTGCACCAAATAAGTCACAAGCTTCTTTACAAGCCTGGGCTTCGATATCGTCGATGTTATCGCAACCAGCATAGTAACGGTGATTCGGGAAACCTTCAGCATATTTGTCTGTAAGGAGGTTACCAAGAGCCAACTGAGTTGAAAGTGAACAGTAGTTCTCAGATGCAATCATTTTAAGGTTTGAACGCTGATCCTCAAGTTCCTGAATGACGCTGCGAACAACGTTCTTATCTACTTTTGAAACTTGCTCTAGATTTGCCAAGTAGGCAACCATACCAGTGGACACTTCTTCACCGGCGCCGATTTTTGCGCTTAGATATTCCTGCAGAACAGACATCAGATACTCCTGAAAGCTTTATAAACCAAAAAGTTAAAGTTATTTATAATCTAAAATTTGTGTCTTGGAATATAACCATAACTTCAAGTGCTGCAAGGTTGTTCAGGGAGAATATCAGCAGTTAGGAAAAAGGCTATTTTACAGTTAACCTAAAATTGCTTTCACAGAAGCGGAAGCGATCTCTACAGCACGCTCAAAAACAACTTTATCTGTATTTAATGGCGGCAAGAAATAAAGAGTATTCCCAAGAGGCCTAAACAGCATTCCACGCTTGACTGCTTCACGATAAATTTCATATCCAAGACGAGATTTCTCCAAGCCTTCAGGAACAAGTAAATCTGCTGCTACAATCGCGCCCCTAGCTCTAATATTTTGTAAATGACCGGTATTTCGATGAATTTCCTCAAAGCATTCTAGCAGATATGATTCATTTTCGCGAACTCGCGCAAAAACATCTTCATCTCTATAAACACCCAGAGAAGCCACAGCTGCAGCAGCACCAATGGCACTTCCACAGTAAGTATTTGAGTGCATAAACGCTTTACCGGTTTCATAATCATCGTAAAACGCTTCGAAAATATCATTGCTGGTCAACATACAAGCCAATGGACTAAAGCCACCAGTAAGACTTTTTGAAAAAACAGACATGTGAGGATTTACTCCAGCAAGCTCACAAGCTCTTGCCTGACCGAGGCGTCCCATGCCGGATAAAATTTCGTCAGCAATCAAATGACTGCCCTTTTTTTCACACCAATCGTAAAGCTTCTTAATCAGCAAAGGATGGTAGAAAAGCATTCCACCAGCTCCTTGTATCACAGGCTCAATCACAATACCAGCAACTGAGCTTCCAAATTTATTTAACTGAACTTCAATACCTTTCCAAGCTTCCTCAACCTTTTGAGAATCTTCCCATTCCTGCTGAGAATTAACGTAAGGAATAGCAGTTATCTTGGGAACATCAGGCATGAGGCTACGGTAAGGTTCTCCATATAAACCACAATCCCCTGTCGCAAGAGTCAAGACAGTCTCTCCATGATAGCCATTTTCCAAAGCCAAAAATTTTTTCTTCTCAGGGCTCCCTGATTGCAAATGATACTGCAACGACATTTTCATCGCCACCTCAACGGTGTCTGAACCGCTATCTGCAAAAAAAACTTTATCGTAACCGGGACAAAGAGCGATCAACTCTTCACAAAGTCTCACGATAGTAGCATTCGTCGTATTCGCTAAAATAACATGCTCGAAGCTATCCATTTGAGCCTTAACAGCTTCTTGAATCTTAGGGTGGCGATGCCCCAGACTTTTACACCACCATGAACTAATAATGTCAATCAACTCACCATCTTCAGTCTGCAGAATTGTCCCTTCTGCACCAGTAATTTCAATAGGAGGAAAGTCTTCATAATCCTTCATTTGAGAACAAGGGTGCCAAAGGTGTTTTAAATCGCGTTTTTGAAGATCACTTAGCATGTTTATCTACCGCCTTAGCTACTGGTGAAAATGAATAACGATGAATTGAGCATGGCCCCAACTCATCTAAAGCCTGAGTATGAATCTTTGTACCATAACCTTTGTGTTTTGCGAAACCATATCCAGGAAATTCCTTATCGTATTCAACCATCATTTGATCACGGGTTTCCTTGGCTATAATACTGGCTGCACCAATACTTGCACTGCGACTGTCGCCTTTAACTATGGCATTGTGATCAACAGATAGACCTTTAATTGGTAAACCATCCACTAAACAATAATCGGCTTGAGGAGAAAGTCCTTCCACAGCCTTTTTCATTGCGAGGTGAGTAGCATTGAGAATATTGATCTCATCAATTTTTTGGGCATCAACAATACCGGTTGCCCAGGTAATTGCAGGGTGTGACTTCAACTCTTCAAATAGTTTAGCTCGCTTAGCTGGAGTAAGCTTTTTTGAATCATCTATACCGGATGGTAATTCAAGCTTGCGGTTTATGATAACGGCTGCCGCTACAACCGGCCCTGCAAGAGGACCCCTGCCAGCTTCATCTACACCGGCAATAAAAAAGCAGCCTTGCTTTTCGGCCTCTTCTTCAAAAAAGTAAGGACCTTCTTCCTCTTGGGAGAAAAGCTCAGGCTGCTTCAATGATCGAGTAAATCTTAGTATTCGCGTTTTTCTTTGATGCGCGCAGACTTACCAACCTTGTCACGAAGGTAGTAAAGTTTAGATCTGCGAACAATACCTTTGCGCTCAACCTGGATACTATCAACCATTGGTGAGTTAACAGGGAAAACTCTTTCAACACCTTGACCAAAAGTCACACGACGTACAGTGAAAGTCTCAGCGATACCAGCGCCTTTCCTAGCGATAACTACGCCAGTGAAAGCCTGAATACGAGTGTTACCACCTTCAGAGATCTTTACGTTGACTTTTACAGTGTCGCCAACGTTAAAGTCAGCTACGTCCTCTTTAACGTTCTCACGACTTATCTTATCTAGCAAGTTCACTTTAATTCTCCTTAAATAAATCTGGCCGTCTTTGCCGAGTCAGCAATAACGACTGTTCATTTCGCCATTCTTCTATTTTTTTATGGTTTCCTGTAAGTAATACTTCCGGTACTTCCATTCCTTCAAAAACTTCCGGTCTAGTAAATTGTGGAAACTCCAACAATCCGTTACTAAATGACTCTTGTTCTGCGGATGCGCCGCAACCAAGAGCTCCCGGCAATAATCTAATTACTGCATCTGCAATAACCATAGCAGCCAGATTTCCGTTACTTAGAACATAGTCTCCAATTGAGAGAGTCCTATCAACCAAAGCCTGTCTAACCCGGTCATCTATTCCTTCGTAGTGGCCGCAAATGAAGATTAAATGTGATTCTTCTTTTAACTCTGTTGCCACTTCCTGTCTGAAAGGCTCCCCAGAAGGAGCCATCAACAAAACTTTGCTTTCTGCTGTCTTTACAGACTTCACTGCCTCAAAGAGAGGCTCTGGAGTCATTACCATTCCCGGTCCGCCGCCATATGGTCGATCATCAACTGACTTATGTTTATCAGCCGCAAAATCTCGCAAATTGATCACATTTATATCGACCAAACCTTTGTCTCTGGCTCTCTTTACAATAGAGGCCTCGAAAGGCCCGAAAAAAATTTCCGGGAATATCGTAATTATATCGAGCTTAAGAGCCACTTTTAATCAGCAACTTCCACGTTCGCTCTTGTTCCAAGTCTGCCGGCAGCGCCGTTTACCAAAGAGCGAATAGCTTCGATAGTCTTACCGTTCTTACCAATAATCTTACCGACATCTTCTTTCTGGCAGGTAACCTTAATTACCAGGACTTTCTCTCTCTGTTCACTTTCAACATTTACGACCTGAGGTTTGTCAACCAGATTTGTTACCACGTACTTAACAAACATCTCAAGATCTTCTACGCCACCGGTAGGCTTAGGGTTAAAACCCAGTTCCGAGTCGCTTCCAGAAAAAAGCTTTTTCAAAAAGCCAAGCATAAATTAACCTTCAGCTGTTTCAGCTGCTGCTTCTGTCTCAGCAGTTGCCTCTTCAGCTGTTTCAGCTGCGGCTTCTTCAGGCTTCTTCTTACCTTTGTAGCCACAAGTTGCTTCACCAGTTTTAGCTCTTCTGATGATGTCAGCAACAGTATCTGTAGGCTGTGCACCATTTGAAAGCCAGTAATCAATTCTGTCCATCTTTAGTGACTCGTTGGCAAGACGTGGATCGTATAGACCAACAATCTCAATAACTTTACCGTCACGAGGGCTGCGGCTGTCTGCCACAACTACTCTGTAGCAAGGAGCATTCTTCTTGCCTGTTCTTTTTAGTCTTATTTTGACCATAAAATCAACCTTAGTAAATCAAATATGTAAAATCTTAGTTCTACTTCATAAAAATACGGAACGCGTACTTTAACGTACCTTTACTATTCCTGCAAATACAGAAAGTCATTTTCCCGAGAATTATTCTCTATAGCCCCACATCAAATCTGCAAACTCATTATAATTAAGGATTTAAACCCTCATAAAACGCGTTCAACTTTTTCATTCGAAAACATTTTTGACAAGATTTAAAGCAAGAAAAAAGCGCCCGGCTAAGTATCCGGACGCTTCTAAATACCTTTAAAAAGACTTAGCCGATCGCTTCTGTACCTTTTTCTCCGGTACGAATGCGGATAGCTTTTTCGATAGGAAGAACGAAGATTTTGCCATCACCGATATTTCCGGAACGGGCACCTTCGATTACTGCATCGACAGTCTGGTCAACGAAGTCATCGTTGATAGCGATCTCAATGCGCACCTTCTTAAGAAGGTTTACTTCCATATCTACACCACGGTAATTCTCGTGGTAGCCTTTTTGCTGACCACAGCCAAGAGCATTGGTCACTGACATTTTGAAAATGTCTTTAGAAAATAAAGCCTGCTTGACACTGTTTAGTTTCTGAGGCTGAATGTATGCAACGATTAGTTTCATTTTAAATCTCCTGCCTTCGATTACATGTTTGTGAAGATCTGGAAACCACTGTAAGCTTCCATATCGTGTTCACCTAGGTCAAGACCTTCAAGTTCCTCTTCTTCAGAAACTCTTAGACCGATTGTAAGCTTGATGATTGTGAATAGAACGAATGCACAAACAAAAGCAAATACTACGATACATGCCGCAGCTTTGATCTGAGCGCCAAGACTGGCACCTTCGCCGAAGATACCAGTAGCGATAACACCCCAAACACCACAGAATAGGTGAACCGGGATCGCCCCAACAGGATCATCGATTTTAAGTTTGTCTAGAAGATTAACAGCAAGAACTACGATTACACCAGCAACTGCTCCGGTGATAACAGAGTTCATAGGACCAATGATGTCAGCACCAGCAGTGATACCAACAAGACCGGCAAGAGCACCGTTAAGAACCATTGAAAGGTCAGGCTTACCAGTCATAACCCAGCTCACAATCATTGCAGCTGCAACACCAGCACAAGATGCTAGGAGAGTCATAACCATGATACCAGAAGTACCAGTTGGGTTAGCGTTAAGCTGTGAACCGCCGTTAAAACCGAACCATCCGAACCAAAGTAGGAAAGCACCGATAGCAGCTACAGGCATGTTGTGACCCATAATTGCGAAAGTTTTACCATTTACATATTTACCTAGACGAGGTCCAAGAGCGATAGCACCAGCAAGGGCACCAGCACCACCAGTAGCGTGAACAAGACCTGAACCGGCAAGATCGTGGAAACCCCAATCACTCAGGAAACCACCACCCCAGCCCCATGAGCCGACGATTGGGTAGATAATACCAGTAAATAGAATTGAGAATAGAAGGAAAGAACCGATTTTAATTCTTTCACAAACAGCACCTGAAACGATAGAACCGGTTGCAGCAGCAAACATCGCCTGGAACAGGAAGTCAGTCCAGTAAGTATAGCCAGAGTTGTAAGCAACACTTGCTGTTACAGCAGAAGGATCAACACCGAAGCCACAGAAACCCATGAACTTGTTGACGATCCAGTCATCGCCAGGATACATGATATTGAAGCCCATGAGAGCATAAACTAAAGTTGCCATAGCAACGATAGAGAAGTTCTTAAAGATAATGTTTACTGAGTTCTTGGCACGGCAGAAACCTACCTCAAGAGTACAGAAACCAAGGTGCATGATGAAAACCAGAACTGCTGAGAACATCATAAATACGTTAGAAATCCAGAAACGGGAATCGTTAAGGAACTCGACTTTACCATCTTCATTCTTCTTAGCGACACCTTCTTGTACGATGCTATGCACACCGTCATTGACAGTAAGAACTGCATCTTGATACGCTTCACTCATCTCAGCGCCATCTTCAGTAAGTGCAATACTTACTGGTGCAGGTTTTGCAGCTGCAGCATCCTGAGCTGTTACACTCGATACTAAAAGCAACATAAGAAGTACCAGGACTCCCTTCGTAAGCTTTTTCATAAGTTTACTCCTAATTTTTATTGAATAATTACACAATTGTAATTTCTATTTTACAATCACCCTAAATTGTAAATTTCACCCATAATGCTGAATAGTAAGTCATAAATCTAATAAATCAAACCATATAAACTCATTTTTGAACGAATTAGTAAATCCTGGTAAATTAAATTAATATTTATGACAACTTCTAACGTAACAATAAATAGGCTAAAAAAGTCTTATTTATGAGAATTTGACTCTTTCAAGCCACTTAAGAATCTATTAAGTTATATTTAGAAACTTAAAATAGGGAAAAATCATGGCATTTACACAATCCCCTCTGCCTTATGGCTTTAACGACCTTGAGCCTCATTTCAATGCAAGCGTGCTTAAAACCCACTACACAAAACATCACGCAGGATACATAACCAAACTAAACACAGTACTGGAAGATTCAGAACTAATAGAATCACCTCTAGAAGTACTTGTGTCCGATTTATCTGTAGTCCCTACAAAGAAACGTGCCGCGGTAAAACAATTTGCGGGTCAACACTATAACCACGATCTTTACTGGAATTCACTTTCTCCATCCGGTGGTGGTGAACCAACTGGAAAAATTGCAGACGCCATAAATTCTCAATTTGGCTCCTTTGCTGCCTTTAAAAAAGAATTTAACAATGCCGCAGTGACACAGTTCGGCAGTGGCTGGGCATGGCTAAGCTTGAAAGAAGGCCAACTACAAATTTCATCTACTGGCAATGAAGATACTCCATTGATGGATGGTGCTGCGCCATTATTGACTCTGGATGTATGGGAACATGCTTACTATTTACAATATCAGAACCGAAGACCGGATTTCATCTCTGCTTTTTGGAATGTCGTAAATTGGGAAAACGTAAATAAACTTTACGAGGCTGCTCAAGGCTGAATTACTAAGGTCAAGGCATGCAATAAATGCTTTGACCTTACTCCGCTTCTAATTGACGGTCGCGGAGCATGACGATTTGTGCTGGCGTCAAAGCACTTTCGAAAATATACATTTCATCAATAGCTCCTCTAAAGTACCAGCCGTTTCTATTTATATATTTACCTATAAAAGCTGGCTGAGAGTCAGGAGCTGTTGTAGCAGTATTTATTTTAATCGGCTGGTAGCCACTAACACCCTCTAACCTGCCATCGACGTAATGCCTGACATGCGGCGCTACATCGGCATTATCCCCCCCAATAAACACACTGGTTATATGGTGCCAACGCCCATCCCTCAAGTCTGTTGTACCAACGACATACCCCTTAGAGAACTCTGTACGTATGGCCCCCCTTACTCCAGTACTTCTTTGAAAATTAATACCAAGCTGCCATTTTTGAGTAGGAGCCACCCTCCCCCAGGCAATGATAGCATAATGCTCCCCATCCTTGAGATTCGGAGGAATCTTCAACCAAAAAGAAATTGTCCGCGGATCTGTACCGCCTATCCCCTTAAACTTAGAAGTAAGGTATTGCCTCTTACCATTTAACTTCAAAGCATTACCAAATTTTCCAGGCTGAAGAGCAATGGACTGATTCTGAAGCTCCAAATTATAAAAGTCACCAAAGCCACTGTTTCCCTGATCTTTTAAAATGCCATTTTCTTCCGACTCAAAGGGCCAATATATATAAGCTGTTTTCAAAGTCGTATCTTGTGACCTCAAACGTTCAAATGAAGTAACAGGTATAAGGCTTTCCCGAAAACCACCTTCGGCAATCCTTACTGACTGATTTTTAGTCAATAGTTTCACTGCGCTACCTTCAAGCAAAGAAGCCTCGACCTCACCTTCTAGCACATGAACATCAACTCTTTGGTCGCGATCAACATTTACAGCAAACTCAGTTCCTAAATCAACAATAGTCCCTTCATGAGTATTTATGATGAAACCCTTGGCTTCTGGAGGAACATAAGCGGTTAACTTCCCCTCATACAAAAAGGCCCGCTGAGCTGTTTCCAAGCGAAAATCGACTTGTCCCTGCAGTAAAACCCTGGCACCAGAATCAAAAGCCAATTCCATCTCCCCAGAGTAAAGCGTTACATCTCCTGGATTCAGCCAATCTCCAAGTTTTACATTTGCATCGCCTTCAAGCAAAATGACTCTGGCAACTGAATTAATCAATACCGACGGCGGATTCACTTTCTCCGCTTTACCATGCATAAAAACAGCCAACACAAGCATTGAAGCTAAAGCTAAGACAGACATATAGAGTAAATGTTTGGGGCGGAGTGACGAATGTCTTTGAACTGACCTTTCGTCCGAGCCTAAATTCCCCTGTAGACCTTCTAATAAATTCTTTTCACTGCGTTTAACAAGATCTGAAAAAATCAAATCCTCCTCTGAACACTTCTCATCCAATTTGAGGTATTGACCAATTTCCGCTGATCCGGACATAAACTGAAAAAATTCCTGGCGCCCTGCAGGTGTCGCTAAAACACTTTTGAGCTTGTCTTGCGATTGTTGATCTAAATCTTTATTAAGATAACGATTAAAGAGCTCTTCATTTGTCATTTCATAATCCCTCAGAGGCAAGCTTCTTTTCAGCACAACGCCTCAATTGCTGACGAATTCTAGTCAAAGATATATATATGGCATTTTCACTTCGCTGTTGCTCTTCGGCAATCTCAATACATGACTTACCGTCTGAGTAAAAACCTTTAAGGAGTTCACGGGCAGCCTGTCCTAATGAATCAATGCAGACTCTTAAAGCGCTATTCATTATACCTTTCTTTTCCTGCTGTAAGCGAGCTTCTCCTTCATCGAAGGATAAATCGACTAAATCAAGTAAAGCTTCATCTTCACAATAAAACTCTTTAGACCGCGAGCGAATAATGTCCACTGCACGATTCCGAACAATTCTTTTGAGCCAAGGGTATAAAGCCTTTGAAGAATCAAATGTCTCCCACTTAACGCTGACAGTAACAAATAAATCCTGCACAACGTCCTCTGCCAATCCCCAATCCTGCAACACGACATAAGCATAAGCCGTTAGCTGGCTTTGATAACCAAAAGCTTCTTTCAATATTTCTGCTTGTTGCTTCATAATTCACTCTCCATATACATCATACGAAAAGCCAGCCTTAACCTTTCAAGACCAAGCACGAAAAAGCCCAAGTTTTTCAAACTCAGGCCAAATCAAAACTTTACAAAAAAAAGTCATTAACGAGACTTAAAGGTTACCTTCTTCTTCTTGTCCATATTTATAAGAGTCTTAGCTCTGGCTTTTTTCTTCAAAGGCGTAGAATTTGAAATCTTATTGAGTGAAACAGTCTGAGTATCTTCTCTACCGCGATCCACAAGGTCTTCTGAACCCGGAAATGGAGCAGCACCAATCAACAAGCCACCTTTAGCAAGGTAAACCATATCAGAAACCGGCTCATAACCTCTGCTAACAGATTCTTCATATTTTCTCTTCATGTAATCTAGCATTAAAGTAGGTTTAGCGCATGCAATGATTGTATTTCTATTGGGCACCCCTATAGCAACATTTGGAGCTTCAAAATAGTGTTGTAAATCTCTTAGAATATCAGGACGTATGATATTACTTGCTGTGACATCACTTCCTGTTTTAGTAAGTAAAGTCACCTTCTGCCCTTGAGATTCTGAAATAACAGGAACCCAATCAGCATCCTCCTGCTGGTCGAGGTAAAGAAGATTCTGCATAGCTTCAGTTTCAACCATATCAAGGGTATAACCGGATTGATCAGCTTCAATACTCGTCAAGTACTGATTCTTACCATTTTCACCTTTCATCCCGTAGCATACAACAGCTCGATGCAAGTGATTTGTCTGAACAAGATCTCTGTGCATCAGAAGATCTTTTCCTTTCCAGTTATTTCTACCGAGATAAGGAACCACTAAACTCATTAAATACACATCCATACATAAATTACAAGGAATTCAACTTTAGATAAAAATGCACGATCAGTCAAGTTTCCCGACTGAATAATTCCGTCATATTTTAATAAAAACTCCACATCATGAGTATTTTATAAATTAGAAAATAATTCAATATACCGACTGGTACGCCCTAATCAGAAGCAATATCCCTTAATAATTCATTGTGGCTAGACTCAAGTCGAGTGAAAGTTGATTGTTGTTGATGTACTAAATTTCTCGTCCAATGAGAGTCTTCCTTAAGATTAAAAAGTTGTGCAGATTCACCTTTAACTTTTAGATCCTTCCAATCCCCAACCCTTAAAGCTGTAGCACTATGTAACTCAAAAAGCATTTCCCATTCGGCAGGCCTCTCACCCTTTAAAAGAGGCAAGGTATTCTTTCCATCCAAGATAATATCAGTTGTCGGAATCTCTGCCAACTGATAAAATGTAGGAAATAAATCAATCGAACCTACCTAGTCGCTACTCTCTATACCAGACGGTATAACTCCAGGAAACTTCATAACACAAGGAACATATATGTCACCTTCATATAAAGACGCTTTTTGTCCTCTAAAAGGTTTATTGGAACCTCCATAATTTATCGTCCCCGTCGTTATCCGGCATAAAGATTACGAATCTACCTTCCTCTAATCCTTTTTTCTTCAAAGCTTCTAAAACACGACTAATTCCATCAGCCATCGATTTTACCATAGCGGTGAACTGGCGGCCAATCGGATCTTTAATATGTTGCACTTCTTTTAAATCATCATCTTTTGCCTACATGAAATTAATAACTTGCTGCCTTCCGACATCCCACCCTTTGCTAAAGTGCGGAACATTGTAAGAAAGATAAAGGAAGAAAGGGTTTTCTCGATCTTCAGAAATGTAGCTTACAGCCTCTCCAGTAAAGATATCTGTAGCATAGCCAACGGTATCTTTATGCTCAAAATCCTCATATCAATCCTGCTTAATTCCGTAACACATAGTAAAAAATTCTATACAACCACCAGTATGTCCTATGAACTTCTGAAAACCATGGCTACCCAGCAACGCTTCTTTTAAATCATGTCCTAAGTGCCATTTAGCAATTAAGGCCTTATCTTAGCCGTTCTCACCAAGAACTTGAGTAATTGTTGTTTCTCCCGGCTTAATACCTCGATTATGGTCACTCTCTTCCAAAAACATCAAAGGTCCCAAAAGCCGATCTTGAGAACGACCAGGTTACTTGCCAGCCATTAAACTAAAACGTGAAGGCGTACAAATAGAAAATGCCACATACCAACTGTTAAATTTCATACCATCAGCCACAATAGAGTCGATATTCGGAGTTGATATTTCACTACCAAAACAACTTAGATTATTCATCCTCTGATCATCACTGAATTTAAGTAAAATATTTAGCCTCTTACTCTCCAATTCTACAGTTGAAGAACAACCTGTCAACAAGGTTAATAAGATAAGAGATGTATGAGAAAGCCTGATACACATAAGAGCTCCATAATCATTATTTGACAGGAACTATCCCGCAGAGAGCTGTTCAGTGGACTCGCAAAAAATATTTTAGTGATTTTAATCGAAGTAGTTTGTATCAAAGAATACTTGCAGCTTGTTTAAGTCATCTAAAAGCTGACTTATCAAAGGCTCGACATTCGACAAATCACCTTCTCCTGAGAAATCTTCAATAGTTTTACAATTGCGCTGTATGGCTTTAGCTCCGATATTACCTGCTCCTCCTTTAATCGTGTGGCTCAGATAATTAACTTTCTTCACATCATCACTTTCAAATGCTGCGGCAATCTCCCCGTGCCTTTTAAAGGAATCTATCAGAAAAGTATTTATGAGACTTTTCTCAAAGTCGTAATTCTCAATTCCAAGAAGATCCCGAATCACAGTTACATCCATGAAGCTTTCATCAACTGATTCTGAAGTTGCTTGAGGAGTAGAATTGGTCTCTTTCCCAGGAGGTACATTCTCCTTAGGTGGCAAATTGACTTTTGTAGAACCGCGCCACCTTTCATCTGCGTCGCTCAATAACCATTTTCGTAAAGCACGAATTAAATCAGCTATAATTATCGGCTTTGTCAGATAATCATCCATCCCGGCTGCATAACATTTTTTAGCCGCATCTTCTGCTACATTTGCTGACAGGGCCATAACAGGAGTACTTTTCTCTAAATTCTTCTCTAGCTCTATCTGGCGAATCATTTTTGTAGTCATATAGCCATCCATATCAGGCATATGACAATCCATAAAAACTATATCAAAATGTGCCTTCTCAAAAAATGATAAGGCCTCCTCACCACTGGCAGCCATTGTCACTTTTAAATTCATTTTTTCAAATCTGAGCTTCGCGACTTCCAAGTTCGTCCGGTCATCATCCACTAAAAGTACATTCCACGTCTTTGTTTCTGGCAAATGGAAGCTTTCTATATCAACATTCCTTTCGAGATTTCTATTCAGTAATGTATTGACCAAAACATTATAATTCAGAGGTTTTGCTATACTCTCATCAAATTTAGTTTCTACTTCGGCAAGAAGGTCAGTTTTCACATAAGGTTTCATCAAAAAGCATTTACCACAATTTTGGCGGGCAATTTCCAAAATCTCATCCAGAATACTTCTAGAAGACCCCATTAAGCCAAAATCAACAATGAGATAATCATAAGTTTCACTACCACTTGTAGCTACAACAATCGAACTTAGAGTCTTCCTAACATCGACGATCATGCCACTCCATTCAAGATAGTCCTTAACAAGCTTTGTCTGCCCTTCATGTGAAGAAGCTAAGAGAACTCTTTTCTTAGCTAATTCCTCTTCCTTAATAGCTGAAGGCTCTAGCTCATTTACCTCAAAATCTAAATCAAAACCAAAAGTAGAGCCTTTATTAAATTCAGACTCAACATAAACCTTACCGCCCATCATCTCACACAGGCTTTGTGAAATAGTTAAGCCAAGACCAGTCCCGCCATATCTCCTAGAGGTCGAAGAGTCAACCTGTGAGAAAGATTGAAACAATCTTCCAAGCTTGTCTTCCGGTATACCTATACCTGTATCCTCTACTCTAAAACCCATCGTACAAGAACCATCCATACCGATGTCTGCAGTTAGGGCAAAAAGGACATGACCCTTATCGGTAAATTTAATTGCATTCGAACCGAGGTTCAGTAAAATCTGCCTCAGTCGCATACTATCCCCTACAATCGCAGTAGGCGTACGACAATCAATATCTGAAATCAACTCAATCCCTTTTTCTGCAGCTCTCTGAGATAAGACGTGGACGACATCCTCAATAGTATCTCGCAAATCAAAGGGGATATACTCAAGCTCAAGCTTTCCAGCTTCTATTTTTGAAAAGTCGAGAATATCATTAATAATCGTCAGTAAGGCTTTACCTGAATTGTTTATAACACTGGCATACTTGTACTGCTCATCATTTAAACCAGTCTCCAGCATCAATTCACACATTCCTAGAACACCATTCATTGGAGTCCGTATTTCATGACTCATAGTAGCTAAAAATTCACTTTTGGCTTTGGTTGCTTCATTAGCTTTTTCCAGAGCAACTTGCAGAGTCTCAGTTCTAGCTTCAACTTTATTTTCTAAATCGGCATTTGATTCTTTTAACTGTTGAGTCAGACTGGTATTATCAAGCGCCAATGAGGTACTGGACAAGCTAACATTTAAGAGAGTCAGGTCTAACTGGTGCATTTCATCGACATCCGCAACAGGCTGACCGACAAAAAGACCATTTATCCCTGTATTTGACTCGAGAGGATGAATCAGCAATTGGGGGCCGTCCTTAAAATCACCTGTTAAAGCAGTTGCATTTATAGACTTATCACTGTTCAGAGCCCAGGCCAGCATTCCCGCTTTCATTTGCTTGTCGAACTCTTGCTGAATTTCATCCCTTAAACTTTCAGGCTCTACATAACTGAGATCAAAAGCCATAGTTTCATTTATTGAGAAAAAGGACAAAAACTTAAATTCGGTAATCTTCTTAAGACGATCAGAGGCCACTTCATAAACGTTTGAGATCTCTTCAACTGCGAGAACATCCTTCTGGAATTGAGTAATCCCATCCATGGCATTCATCGCGCCTATGATCCTGGAGTTAAAATCTTCTAACTCCCGAATTTTATCTTCAAGTTCATAAATTTCATCTGACATCTTACGGCTATTCCTTAAAGAAAATCTTTACTAAGTCCGGGTATGAACTATTCACCTGCCGAATCACTACCGGTAACTTATCCAAAGGTATACCAAGGCTTTCCCAGGATTCTTCATGTATAACCGGCACAAATAAATCTGTACTATTCCCCAATTGTAAGGCATGTGCTATAGCGTCTGCAATATGTATACAACAGGCTTCTTCCTTAAATCTTGGTGCCATTTGTGGAGCATGGTGAAAAACTGCTGCTTCTTTGAGCACCGGAGGCAGATTCCATTTATAAAAAAGTGCATCGGCTACATCCATATGCGTAAAACCAAGTACTTTCCGCTCATTTTTATAAACCAGGATTTCTCGCTCTTTACACTTCTGTATAAGTGGAATCAAAGGTAGCTTATCTGTAAATTCCAGCATAATTAAACGGCCTATATCGTGTAAAAGGCCAGCTGTAAACATCGCTTCCGGATCACTTTTACTTATATGACCGGCTAAAGCTTTGGCCGAAATTGCAGCAGCTATGCTATGCTTCCAAAAACCTTGTAAATCTATAAATTCGTTGGCCTTGCCATTCTTAAACATATCTATAACAGAAGAAGCCAACACCAGATCCCGGGTCTGTTTAAAACCAATTATAGTTACCGCTTTAGTCACCGTATCTATATAATTGGGAAAACCGTACAATGCTGAATTCACCAGTTTCAGAATCATTGAAGTGATCACCTGATCATTTGAAATAGCATCACCAAGTTTACTTGCAGGGCAATTTGGATCGTTCACCAACTCATTCACCTTAGTGTAGACCGTTGGTAATGTTCCAAGCTTCTTTACCTGATCAACCAAATTTCTGGCAGCTGTATTCATAGATTTTTCCCCGGGTACATACAGGCCAGCTCAAAAAGCTTTTTTGTTAGTGGTTTAGAAATATCATTGTGTTTAAAGATAATCTTCAGTTCTTTTTCTAAGGCCTCTTTTTCTTCAGGAGTCATATCCGAGCCTTCATCAACACCAGCTTCTCCCACAATATTGACTTCGGTCACTCCCCAGGTTTGAAATGTGATAAGGTGAGCAGCCGTCAATTCAATCCCCTCTGGCAAGAGCATCATCTTTTTAGGCGTCATCACCTTTTCTGCCAACACCATTCCCGGCTTGACTTTTTCTACATTTATGAGTCCCATTAACATTCCCAAAATATTCATAACCTGTCCTTACACGATCGCAATAAACAGGCCGGATTAAAAATTATAATGATTATTATAGTAAAAATTTATGTATAAAAAAAAGCAGTAACTCACTGTAGATAATCTGAATATTTTAGAATCAGAATACCATAAAGAACTCTTTACCTAAAGATGAAGAATCAAACAATTTACTTTAAAGGTTCACATATATTCAACACATTAGACTCAACTCCTTTAGAAAAGTTCAGACTGGTATTCCTTGACCAAAATAGATATCACGACAAAAGACACACAACACAATTTTTACTTTTTGCTAAATCTCCACGTCACGTCAACGCCTTGTTTAAAGAATTTTTTTCAAGAAATTTTTAGTAAAACAGGACTTCAAGAATCGTCGTTTGGAGATCTTACGAATTGAGCAAGACAAGGTATGCTGTTGTTAAACACGACACTAACAGTTCTAGCCAAATAGGCCGAATCACATATAAACCAGCATCTGGAAAGATGCTGGTCAAACTTCAACTAATTAGCAATGAATGATTAAGACTTATACTTCTCTGTAGCAGCAACAAGTTCTGCAATAATCCCTTCTTCTGCAGCAGAGTGACCGGCATCTTCAACAATCTTTAATTCAGCTTCTGGAAGAGCCTTTGACAAATCCCAGGCTGATCTCACAGGGCATACGACATCGTAACGCCCTTGAACAATCGTTACAGGAATCCCCTTTACCTCGTTAATATTGTCAAGTATCCAGGTTTCTGAATCAAAAAAGCCTTTGTTGATAAAATAATGACATTCAATCCTGGCAAAAGACAAAGCAAAATGCCCGTCTGCTGTCTTATCTATCAAATTCTGATCGGTAATCAAGCGAGAGGTAGAACCTTCCCATATACTCCAGGCTTTGGCCGAAGCAAGCTTAGTGCTCTCGTCATCTCCAGTCAACCTTTTGTAGTAGGCAGATATATAATCACCGCGCTCTTCTTCCGGTATATTGTTTTCATAAGCCACCCAGGCATCTGGGAAAATGTGACTGGCACCTTCCTGGTAAAACCACTTCAACTCTTGAGGACGCAGCATAAAAATCCCTCTCAGAACCAATTCTGAAACTCGCTCAGGAAATTTAATCGCATATGTTAAACTTAAAGTACTTCCCCATGAACCGCCAAAAACCTGCCATTTCTCTATGGAAAGATGCTCTCTGATCTTTTCAATATCTTCGATCAAATGCCATGTGGTATTATTTTCTAAACAAGCATGTGGTTTACTCTTTCCACAACCTCGTTGATCAAAAAGAATGATGCGATAATCTTCAGGATTCCAAAAACTGCGATTGGCCGGATAAGTTCCACCACCCGGTCCTCCATGGATAAAAATAACCGGCTTACCGTCTGGATTTCCCGATTCTTCATAATAAATTTCATGAATTGCATCGACTTTAAGAAAACCGTGATTATTAGGTTCAATATGTGGAAATAGTAGACTCATGGTACCCCCTGTTGATTCTTTTATAAAAGTATCATATTGTTTTTGAAACACCGATTACAACCGTGAGTTACTGAAAATTTAATATATTGACTTCATAAGGACAGATAATACATGGAAATAGATGCTGGCAGCTTTGAACACCGCTTTGGTGGCATACAACGACTCTACGGCAAACAAGAAGCGGAAATTTTGCGCAAGGCTCATGTTTGTGTCATCGGTATTGGTGGTGTTGGCTGCTGGATTGCAGAATCCATGACTCGATGTGGCATTGGTCAAATCACTCTCATCGACTGGGACGATGTCTGCCTGAGTAACTCAAACCGCCAATTGCACGCTATGAATGGCACCGTTGGGCGCAGTAAGGTAGATGTCATGGCCGACCGTATTGCTCTGATCAACCCTGAATGTCAGGTAAACCCAATCCGCGAATTTTTCACAGCAGATAATTGCGAAGAGATCCTCTCCACAAAATTTGACTATGTTTTCGATGCTATAGATGGCCTTAGTGCGAAGTGCCTACTGATCAATGCCTGTAAAGAGCGCAAGATCCCGATTATTGTCAGTGGTGGTGCCGGAGGCCGCATAAACCCTTCTATGATTCAAATAGATGACATGAGTAAATCTCATGGCGATCCCTTATTGTCAAAGGTTAGAGCAAAACTTCGCAAAGAATACCGCTTCCCGCGCAATCTTAAAAAGAAATTTAAAGTCCCGTGTGCGTTCTCTCCAGAACAACCAGTTTATCCTCAAGCTGATGGTTGTGTTGCCAACCAAAAACCTGAAGGGAATAATCTAAAGCTGGATTGTTTCAGCGGTTTTGGCACGGCGACATTTATAACCGGCACCTATGGTTTTCTCATGGCTGGCTACGCAGTAAAAGACATGGTAGAGAAAAAGTAATGAGCGGTCTATGGGCTAAACTTGAAGATCAGCTCATAGATACACATTGCCACGTTCTCGACTATAAAGAACCAGACTTTATACAGAAACTCAACGATTCAAAAATCACCACTCACGCTGTCACTACAACACTTGCAGAGTTTAAAAGACTCTTCCCACTGCTTGAGAATTGTAAACACATCTTTCCTTCAATGGGTCTCTTCCCTCTTAAGGCTAAAGAAGAAGGGCACAACCTTGAAGAATTCCTCGATCTTATTCCGCAGACTAAACTAATTGGTGAAATTGGTCTGGACTACACAGTCCCCGAAGAAGAGAGAGTTCTCCAGCGACAGATACTCGAAAAAATAATTTCTAAATGTAACGAAAGTGGTGACAAAACTCTGAGCTTACACTCCCGGGACTCTGCAGAGGATGTCTTTAAAATAATTGGGGCTGACTTTCAGGGTTCTGCGATCATGCATTGGTATTCAGGTCCTGCTGAACTTATTGATTCAGCTCCAAAAAATATCTATTTCTCAGTCAATACAGCGATGCTCAAGTCTCGAAAAGGCAAAGAGATTTTACAATCTTTAAAACCTCAGCAGGTCTTAACTGAAACCGATGGACCATACGTTAAAATAAATGCCCAAGCGTCTCAACCACAAGACATAAGAATTGTCGTACAATCATTGAGTCAAAAATGGCAAAAGACTATAGAAGAAACTCTCAAGACAATTCAAGAAAACTACGCAAGAGCCACTAACTTTTCCGGCGCTTAACAGCCTTACGCTTCTCTAAAGTCAGTTCGCCCTGACGGTTGAGGCAAAAACAATCAAAGTCTTGAGCAAGATTAAGGTTCCCCTTATAAATTCCTTCTGCTTCTTCACGGATGCGACACATCGATGAATCATCTTCATCAATAACGCGCAGCGAAAAACGAGGGCTAAAATGCGTCAATATAAGATTCTTAACATTTTTCTCTTGGGCCACCTGGGCAACTGAGGCTGCAGTCGAGTGGCGTGCCTTCCAAACAAGATTCTCTTTAACATCAACTGTATGAGTCGACTCATGCACAAAAACTTCTGCATCTTGAAGATAACCATTTAACAGTTCAGGGCTGTCATTATCTCCACCAATAATCACCTTACGTCCTTTCTTTGCTTCTCCAACAAAATCCTTACCATCAAACTCACGGCCATCTTCAAGAGTCACTTTCTCTCCTCTTGTTAACTTTCCGTACAATGGGCCAGATGTAATACCTGCTGCTTTAGCTTTTGAGACATCAAACGCCCCGGGACGATCTTTCTCTTGCACAACATAGGCATAAGAGGGAACATCATGCGACAACTTCACGCAATCAAACTTTTCATTTTCATCCTCAAAAACTGTCTCTGACTGAGTAACTTCGACAAAATCAATCGGGTACTTCAGTTTTGTGTGAGAAAGCTTCAAAATAGTCTCAATGAATTTTTTAATACCCTTCGGACCAAAAATTGTTACTTTGCCTTCTGAACCGCTCATTAATCCTCTGGAGGTAAGTATGCCGGGCAAACCATAACAGTGATCACCATGCATATGAGTCACAAAGATTTTATCCAATCTTGGTAAGGAAAGACTCGTTCTTAGAATCTGCTGTTGAGTCCCATCTCCGGCATCAAAAAGGTACCATGAGCTCTTCTGTTCAAATGTTAATGCCAAAGAGGTGACATTGCGCTCTATAGTCGGGCTGCCTGCAGATGTTCCAAGAAAGTGAAATTTCAATTTGTTTTTCGCCAAATGATTAAGTTAAACGTTTGCAAATAAGTAGTAGTTAGATATCATAACCTAAGGATTTAACTTTGCAATGAATTGACAGTCAATGCAAGGCACACCACATGGAGTTGTCAAATGAAATTTGCTTCGCGGACTGAAGCTGGCGTAAAAGGGTTCAATCAAGACGCCCTAGCCGTTCCTAAAGAAGGAACTGATACTGATGAATTGGGCTATTGCCTGGCAGTTTCAGATGGCATAACCCTTTGTCCGAAAGGTGGAGAACTTGCCGAGCACGCCATAAAAATAGTTGATATTTACTATAATTTCGCAAAAAAAGACGGTCCTGGAGAAGACACCCTTGACAAAGCTTTAGATAAACTATGGGAAACTTTTTTCGTTAGCGCTCAGCTCAATAATGAAAAAGAATACCTTAGTAGTGGTGCGACTCTGACAATTGCTCTTATTATCAACGGGAAACTGCACCTTAGGCACCTCGGTGACAGTACATGTGACATTTTCCTACCAGATGGCAGTGCTCAAAGAATAACCGATGAACACAACACTCCGGATGGTTGCCTTATAAACTACTTTGGTGGTGAAGTGCAAACCAAACCCCAGATCCTTACCAAAGAATTCCCTAAAGGCTCAAAAGTTATTTTATCTTCCGATGGCATAAGCTACTTCCTTGAAACGGACTTCATGAAAAAATTAGCTGAGGACCTCTCCTGGAAAGCGGATGCTATGATCTCTGAGATGTTCGCTTTATCAGCTCAGGCAGGTTCTGTTGACGACCGAACTCTAGTTATCGGACACTAATTTAAAATGAGCTTTGACTCATTACCTAATCGTCGTGAGCATGGTAGCTTTAAATGGAAACGCTACCAGGAAGACGTGATACCTCTTTGGATCGCGGACATGGACTTTCAAACTCCAAAGTGTATTAGCGATGCCCTGCACAACGCTGTTGATCATGGCATATTTGGCTATACGCTTCCACAAAAAAAGCTCATTGGTACAATCATCGACCTGCTCTGGGAAAAATACAACTGGAAAGTCGAGGCCTCATCTATTGTCTGGTTACCAGGCTTGGTTTCTGCTTTAAACATCTGCTGCCGTACCTATACCCAAAAAGGCCAGAACATTGTTACCAGTACACCAATATACCCACCATTCCTTGAAGCTCCGGCACTGGCAGACCGTAAACTACAGACAACAGAATTAGATTTCGTTGACGGCCAATACAAAATGAATTTTGATGCTTTAGAGAAAGCTATCACATCTAAAACCGGTCTTTATATGCTTTGTAATCCTCATAACCCTGTTGGGCGCTGCTTCACAAAAGATGAACTTGAGAAGCTTGGAAAGATTTGCTTGGAGGCAGATGCTGTTATCTGCTCAGATGAAATTCACTGTGACCTAATACTAGACGACTCCATAACTCACACCCCAATCGCAACAATAAGTGAAGAATTGGCGAATAAAAGTGTTACACTTATGGCTCCCAGTAAAACCTGGAACCTAGCAGGGTTAGGCTTTTCATTTGCAATCATTCAAAATTATAAATTGCGGAAACGTTTCATCAAAACCATGAAAGGCATCGTCCCTTACCCTGGTCAACTTGGAATGCTTGCCGGCCAAGTTGCTTACGAGCAAGGAGAGCCCTGGCGTCTGGAACTCATTAAAAAACTTCAGGAAAACCGCAACCTTATCGCTGATTTCATTTCTCAAAATATGCCAAAAATAAGATACATTCCCGGAGAAGCAACTTATCTTGCCTGGTTGGAAGTTCGCCAACTGGAACTTAAGAATCCATACCTATATTTCTTAAAACATGGTTTGGCTTTATCAAACGGTTCTGATTTTGGCTCACCAGGTTTCCTCCGCCTGAATTTTGCAACAACAACCGAGCTCCTCAAGGAAGCTCTGGATAGACTACTTTATGCCTATCAACAGGCTAATTGAAATTTCTGAAAACTCCAGCAGTATTTATAAAGAACAAGCTAAGGGTCCTAATGCGCTACAAACTTTTTCTCACTTTAATTTTTTGGGGCGACAACGCTCTTTGCAGATAAGGATAAATTTACTGTTCTCATAGAACAGCTTGGAGCAGAAGGCTTTCGTGATCACTCTACTGCAGAAAATAGTCTTTGGGAAGCAGCACCAGACTCAGTAGAGTACCTAAAGAAAGCTACCAAAAGCAGCGACCCTGAAGTATCTTTTAGAGCTAGGAGAGTTCTAGATAAAATCGCTAAAGGAATATTTCCGGGACTTTCAAAAGAACTTCAGAAGCAAATTGAGGAATTCTGGAAGCAAAAAGATGAGGAAAAAAGCGCCTTTCTGCTCTCACTCTATAATTCAGAAGGGATACAAAGCTTTCAACTGATCGCAAGACTCCTGGATCTTGCAAAAGCTAATAATAAGCAGGTTTCAGTAAAGTCTCTTTTTACACGACTTAATTTTCGAAAAGACTTAGCTGTAATTGAAGATGAAAAGCTCACTTACAAACTTTTACGATTCTATGCAGAAGAAGGCTTCCCTGCCGACTTTTTATACTTTGCTGCCTACCTAGGCAAAGTAAGCGAAAAGTTTACCTACTAGGAAAAATACACTAAAAAGAACAAATCCTTAGACCTCTCAAAGCTTTATATCGCTATATGCAGAGCCACTAACCAGCTCGATATACTTAGAGACGTTAGCCAGACCATGGGCCGTGAGTCAAATGTATTCCGTTTTGCGAGCTTAGAACATAAAGAGATACAGTTACTTATTGAGCTTATAAGCATGCGGAGTAATCTGACAGTTGATGCCTCGAAAATGTTTCATACGAAGCATCTGCAAGCAAAGGAACCGACTGAAAAAAAATTACAAAACTCAATAAGCAAATATAAAAAACTTGAATCAAAAAAGCTCATCGAAATACTGATTCTGCTAAATCAAAGAGACTTAGCCCTAAAGCTCGCAGAAAAGCATGTTCCTGAAGATGCAATTACCCTGTATGCCAAAGCTGGTGATGTTGATAGCGCGATAAGAATTTATACTAAAAATGCTAAATCCATGAATGCCAAACTGGCGATTTCTCAAGTTTACCTCAACTGCTTTGACTTTGATAAAATCAAAACAGTCTTGACGCATGACATTTTAACACAAGTGAAGCAAAATAAACTCGGCGACTTTCTTTTACCCTACTCCTATACTCTCAATGATGAAGAATTACTGGAAAAGCTTGACCACTGGCTGGCTGAAAACCCAAACAACTCATACATCATAAAAAAAGTGTTAAGTCACCGCTACAAAATCTCTGCCTACTACTTATGGTAGTATTTAGGACAGTCAGATAACACAAGACTCCAGAACTATCACCGACTTGTTCATAAACAATACTCAAATGAAGAACTTAAGAAATTATTAGCAAGCACTTAACTTTAAGTAAAAAAGAACAGCAGTATGGCTTTTAGCCTTTCACTCATTTGCCAGAAATACAATAGACCTAAAAATACTCAAAAATTTTTAAAACTGACATATGGCGGAGACAGGCCACAGTTATCAGAAATAATAAGATTGATAAAAAAGCATCAATGGTAAAGTGCCTTAGATATACTTTCCAAAACTACCTTTGAGGAATACTACAAACAGCGAGCTCAATTCTTAACTGCTGTATGTATGAAAAAACTCAAGATGGCAGGTTATAAAGTTTATTTTCGTCAATCACTGATCAGCAATAAATTCTCGCTCTACAATCGAATTAACTCCTTTCAGGATCTTATAGCTGCAGAACTAAAAGAAGAAAGTGAACTTTCCTCTAAAGCTGTATTTGGCAACTTTTATTTGGAAAGCTCATCTCACTTTTACAGGAATGCGTTTCAACTTATGTCTCGGTATGAATTCCTTCAGGAGAATCCTAAAAAAGCTGCCTATCTACAAGCCATTGCAACAGCCCTTTCAATCCAAAACAACAGCCTCCAATCACCATTGATTGTTTTGCGCAGTTTATCGCGTTTTTATGCTAGTCAATTAAAATGCGGTATCGCAATTAAAAATAAAGACCTTGCCATCAAAGCAACCCAGAGCTTTTTAAATCACTACATATCTGACAGTGATTTTACTGGACCTGCCATAAACTTCCTCGACCAAAATAGTCATTCTGAGGCAGCCGACAAATTACATAGTTATACAGACCAAAATTTTGCTGACATTATCGAAATGTTTCCAAAGTCTGCCACTCTTTACAATAACAAGGCCTGGAACTCTTCTCTATGCAATAGAAACCTGAATCAGGCCGAACTGGAAGTAAAAAAGGCTCTTGAACTGGAGGCGGATAATGCCCATTACTGGGATACCTTAGCTGAAGTCTAATTGCGGCAAAGAAAGTTAGATAGTTGTTTGGAAATGGCTGCAAAAGCCTTAAATGTTTCTTTTGGTCACTTAAGCTTCAAAGACAGGCAAACTGAATTTCAAGAAAGGGTAAAATCTAAAAAAACAGATTAAAGTTTGTCAATTGCTTTAAACCCCCAAAGCAATAAAGAACGCGAAAATGAATTCCGAATTGCTTTAGATTTACAGCCCGTCACTATGGATATGTAAAAATGTCCATCGCGATTACAGGTAGTAATCAAACACCAGCCAGCATTCAAAGTAAAACCAGTCTTTAAGCCATTTACACCACGTATTGGCACCAGTGGATTAGTGTTTGGAACATAGACCGCTCTTGGATGACCTTTAGGAAGATACATAGACTGCTTTGACGTCCAATTAAAAATTCCTGAGTAGTTCTCCATCACTTCAAAAACAAGTAGTGTGAGATCAGCAATCGTCGAAGTATTATCCGGACGCTCCGGCTTATAGTAAGCACCAGGCAAGCCATGAGGATTAAAAAACATCGAATGCTTCATTTTTAATGATCTCGCTTTGGCATTCATCATGGCCACAAAACGTTTGCTGTCGCCTTCACCAAAAAACTCCGCTAAAAGCTGACAAGAATCGTTGGCACTTTTAAGCATAGCTGATTGCAAAAGCTCATCTATTGGCACTTCACTGTGTGGATGTTTTCTCAGAAAGGAACTGGACCTTGTCGAACGGGCCGAAGAAGATATCTTGATTTTCGTCTTCATAGTTACATCTTCACGACGGCGAACTTCGTCCAAAACAGTAATAACAGTAAGTACTTTTGTGAGAGAAGCTATAGGAATTTCTTCGGTAACATTTTTGCCCCAAAGAATCTTCTGCGTTTTGACATCCAGTAAAATTCCAGCTCCGACACTGCGATCAGAAGGTGGAGTTAAACCATTAATTTTTTGGAAATTAACATTCTCAACAGATACAAAAACCTTTTCTTCTTCTGGCTCTATGACTTCTTCAACAATCGGTTCTTTCAAAGCGGTTGATAGTGAGGGGTGGTTCTTTGCCAGCTCTTCCTTGGACTCTTCTAAAAGCTGAAACTTTTCAAGCTCTCTGGCAACTAAGGCATACTCTCCACATACATAAATCACCGCACTTAAAAGTAACAGACAAATGGAAGCCTTGAGCATAGTTCTATGCATACTAGCGGTTAGAACCTCTCTTTTTGAAACTCTTCGGTCTTTTGTTAATCAAAGTATCGTCATTTTCCCAAGGCACTGTGACTACTTTAGGCCAATCTAAAGAATCTGCCAAAGTATTGAAGAGCAACCAGGCATAGTGAAACTCAGGATGTCTACGAGTTTTATTTCTGCCCTTCATAATCTTAAAACGTCTTTGTAACAATAAAACATCTCTAACTCTTGCTGAAACAAGACGAGTCACATGGTAAGGCTGCAAAAAATCCTCGACTGCTTCACGAACTTTTAAATCTATACCATCAAAAGTTTCCCATCCATCACCAAAATTGGAATCTGGATTCAATGATTGCTCTACGTAGCGATAACACAAAACTGCCAGAGAGTAGGCTCTGGAAAGTGAACTTCCCTGAGAAATTTTTTCATCTCGATTACCAATCAAGTCAAGAAACTGTTGAGCATCCGGACCCGAAAGAAGCGCATCCATTTCTGGCAAAAGATATTTTAACAACAATGCTTCATGACATGCCTGAAAGGTCGAAGCGCTATATGGCTTATAAGTAATCTTTAATATTTCTTCGTATAAACGTCGCTGTGAAACCAAACAAATCTTATCACTCAGTTGCGTTATTGCCTTAGCGACTGCATCTTCCAGTTTAAAGCCATATTGGCCAACAAGCTTTAAAGCCCTTAGCATTCGCACCGGATCTTCTTCAAAACGGACTGATGGCTCACCTAAAGAACGTACAATACCATTTTCGATGTCGTCTGTACCGCCACAATAATCAATAATCTTGTTATTATCGAGAGGATCCATAAAAAGAGCATTTGCAGTAAAATCACGACGAAAAGCGTCTTCTTCCGGAGTTCCCCACTCATTATCACGCCAGACCATCAAGCCTTCATCATCGAAACGACCTTTGCGTTCTTCTTCTGTAGGCATGCGTCGAAATGTACTTATCTCATAAACATTTCTACTTTTATAGATGTGAACTATTTTAAAACGCCGACCAATAATACGGGCACTTCTACCAAACAGTTTTTTAACTTCCTCTGGCGTGGCTGTTGTCGAAATATCGTAGTCTTTTGGCTCAATATTTAGCAAAAAGTCGCGCACCGCACCACCTACAAGATAAGTTGTATGACCTGCACCTTGTAAGGTTTCGATGATGGAGAGAGATCCTTTATCTATTATAAACTGTTCTGACATTAACCGAGTTGAATTTTATTTATATTACAGCAAGCAACTATGGTATTTTTCATCAACATGCCGATAGTCATCGGACCAACACCTCCCGGTACTGGAGTTATCCAAGATGCCTTTGGTTCTACAGAGGCGAAATCAACATCGCCTACCAATCTGAAGCCGGACTTCTTGGTTGCATCTTCTACACGGTTTATGCCGACATCAATAACAACAGCACCTTCTTTTACCATGTCTGCGGTAACAAAGTTCGACTTACCGATAGCAGCTACAACGATGTCTGCCTGTTTGACAATTTCTTCCATATTCTTAGTTCTTGAGTGGCAAATAGTGACCGTTGCATTGGCCCCCTTTGCTTTCTGAACTAGAAGTGAAGCCATTGGCTTACCGACAATATTTGAACGGCCGATAATCACAGCATGCTTACCAGATGGATCAATACCGCTTTTTTCCATAAGAACCATACAGCCATGTGGCGTACAAGGTTTAAAACCTTTTTCATCATCGCCAATCAGCATGCGTCCAACATTATATGGGTGAAAACAATCTACATCTTTAGCTGGTGAAATATTTAAAATAATTTCTTCTTCATCGATATGAGCCGGTGGAGGAGACTGAACTAAAATGCCGTGAATTGTATCATCACTATTTAATTCATCGATAAGCTTTAAAACATCTTTCTGAGTCGTATCTGCTGGAAGCACGATCTTTTTGCTTAAAATACCGAGTTCTTTGGCTTTCTTTTCTTTAGCATTCACATAAACATGTGAAGCAGGATCGTCGCCAACTATGACAACTGCCAGACCAGGTTGAAGGCCATGATCATTCTTCAGGACTTCGACCTGAACCTTGAGTTCTTCTGTAACTTCTACAGATATCTTGCGCCCATCTATAATCTTTGCTGCCATAATATTCCTTAAAATGCTTGTGTTAAGCTGCAATTTTTAACATAAAAGTAACGGATTCTATACTTACGTCAATCTATTCCAGACTAATTTAATTTATAGTCAGTTTTTAGAGCAAATTAGTTGCCTCTCTAAACTCCAAATTTGAGCACATTACAATCAACACAGCTCATTTTTATGCGATTTAACCGAGAAGACCATGTCATAAATATACTAAATATTAACCTCTATGTCATAAAAATACTATATTTAGACAAGTGGTTTACAACTAAAATTACAATGGGAGTATGAGCATGAGTACCAAAAAATTCTTAGGAGTTGCTCAAGCAGGGCAAGAGCTTGACTCGCGTCAGGACGTACTACGCTATATCAATTTAAAATTAACAGCACTAGGCTGTCCGGTTTTTGGCAAAGGCGAAGACGCCGATCTTGGTGTCGCTGAAGACCTGATTCGCAATTATCGCGAACGTAATAGACTCTTCGATAATGCTTATTCTCCAGCAGATCAACGAATTCAAAATTTTCTCAACCAACATTTTTCAGATCTTGAAGAATCTGCCAAGCCTCAGCTGCCTTACTCAACCTTCATACTGGATCATCATGGCCTGGCCCGAGAAATGTCCTTGCCACCAGATGCTAACGAATTCAATACAAACATAATCAACAGTTACAGAGTCACACAAGGCGTACTGCATAATCCAAAAAACGATCGCCGGACAACAAAAGGCGTTTTTCATGTCGCAGAAGGTGGCTTACCTATTCCTCTCGACAAAAAAGCCGTCCCAAAAGCTACTTTTGCCTATCTCTTCGATAAAGCTTTTAATGATGTCCCTGCAGAACTTATGCAGTTACCCTTCACTGCTTCTCAAGACGAGCATGCCGAACTGTTCGTCTCATTACTTCTAAGACCACTAGTCTGCCCGGAAGTGAAAGGTGTTTCTTCTGCTAAGTCTCTGGAAATCCGCTTTTTTGTCCCAGGTAACCTGGTTGCCAATCTAGACTTCGTTGAGTCAATTTTTGGTAATGCCGGCAATCCAAATTTACTCGCTAACGATGCAGGACTTGATCCTGAACACTGGACTGGCCACAGTGGCTGCGTTATTCTTGCACCACACCCCCTGAAAGTCACCAAAAAAGATGCTGGTCTTCCAAACAAAAAAGATGCAACACAACGCCAAAAACGCGATGGAATGTACTGGGAGTCTGAAGATGAACTCTACAATGATGGCCAACCATACAAAATTTGTTGTCGCGACGAATCCGGCGTTATCGTCACTATCATTACAGACAACTATTTTGGTTACTGTAAAAAAGAAGTCAAAACTCAGATTGGTTACTCGGCCAATCTCTTTGGCCTTGCAGAAGAAGAGCATGCAGGTGGAGCTATGGCTTTCCCGTGCTACCAGGAAGGAGAAACCTTTTCATTAAGTAAATTTCAGGTCAGCAGCACTCTACAGTCAATGGAATCTGTGAAGAAATGCCTAGGAGATGCCATAGAACTTCAAAAAGATGGTTACGCGCTTGATACAACCTTTGATAACATCATTTACCTACCGGAAGATGCAAATGTCAATTTGCCAGAACAGGAAGCAACCTGGAAACTGAATGGTCAAAATAAATCTCTAAGAATTCTACCTGACAAGACTTATATATTCCCGAGCGGATATAAAATACATATAGAAAAGCACCCAAATGCACCAAGTTGGCGTCTAGTTGGCACCCGGGCGGAAGGCACACTCTGTCACAAACCTTGTACAGTTTCTGGTGGAGGTAAATCTGAAATCTCCAAATCTATTTGGGATGCTATTCATTACGGCTCTATTTTTGTTTCGGATTTTGCGGAAGATATGAAGCTGGCAGAAGAGGTCGTAAATAAGGATTACGGTCAACGTCTAGTGTCTCCTCCACCTAAAAGCACTCCAAGTAGAACTTTACTGAGTAAAGACCGTAGTTTGGGATCTGTTATAAAAATGCTAACTCCTTCAAGCACCTTTACTCAAGAATACAATGACTGGCTTGAGTCTATTCCAAACCGAATTAAAGCTTTGGTATTTACTATAAAACGCTTTTATAACCCGGAATGGGGTACTGATTGGCAACAACACTTTAGTGTAAATTCGATCAATGGGGAACCAGGGTATGAACTGCACTACAAAAACCGTAAGCTTGTCGGCCTCTACCTAAGAGTCGGTATCGATGGAGATAACAGCTGGAGAACATTCAAACTTCGCCAAGACTATATTCCATCCAGCAAAATTCAGTGGGAAGACGATATTTCCGCATCAACCATTGTACCAATAGATAAGCTTAATGACCTTAACCCGGAATATCAAAACCCTAGTGTTAAGATTGTTGCTAACTGCGAGTACCGCTTTTTCCAAAGACCTGACGATGCAAAAGTAAGAGGCTACGACAAACAAGCAGAGGCTGACTTGGCCAGTCCTCGTACCTTCATCTCAAACTTTGAACCTCTTGACTATGTAGAAGTCAGCAATATTCAAGAAAAGGCTGTCAGCTTTGTAAAATATACTAAAGCCATGCGGGACTTGATATCCTCTGCTGCTGAAGGAGATGAAAAAGGTTTTACTGTTGCCTCCGACAGACCAAGAATTGTCAAAGGTAAACCATCTAAGAATCCTCGCTACCTTCAACTTAGACCAGACGTGGTAAGTAAAAGAGATCTTTACATGGCAGAAACAGGCATGCGACTTTGGCGAGATATTCCCAATAATATGCCGGTTCATTTCCCAGTCAACGCCGTTCTTCCCGGAAGACGAAACAATCCAGCAGAACCCGGCATTCGCCCGCTGGCTGTATACAATCCAGTGCATTATCAGGAACTCCCTGAACTCTTTATGGAATTCATAAGCAGCTTGACCGGTAAGTCTCCTTCAACCACTGGAGCAGGTTCTGAAGGAGCCTTAACCAAAGGACCATTCAATGCATTACCGGCTACTTCTGACTTAAACAATGCCCTTCTATCATTTATTCTTACTGGCTATGCAGGTTACTCAACTGCCGCAGGTTATATCGGCAATAAGTATAAAGTTGAACATGACATAAGCCTCCTCGTTCCGGAGCTTTGGTGTCGCCTGGGAGAAGATGAAAGAAATCCAAAATTCCTTCATGAAAACAATCTTCTTGAAAAATTAGAAGACTTTGAATACAACGGCAAAAAGGTCTTGGCCAGCCGCCTTGGCTACCGAATTACGCGAGAATTCTGCAATCGCTTTATGGGACGCATTTTTGATAATCCGGCAACGGTCTTTCCTGAAGATATGATTAAACCCGAACTACAATCCATAGAAGAGTATGTTGATGGAATAGATAATATTGTTGAAGCTCAGCAAAAAGTAGCTCGAAGTTATATTGAAGATGGTAGCATTGCTGCCGCTATACCTCCCTTAAAAGCTATTCTTTACATCATGGCTGAAGGAAATTATCAAGGCAACGCGATAGACTCTTCAGAAGTCAGGAATTTATTTGAATACAAAGAAGTCATTAAAAGTGACTGGTATAAAGAAAGGCTCAAAAATAAGGTCTCACTGGATTTAACCAGTCTAGCAAAAAGCCGTGAGTACCTAGAATCATTCCAGACAAATATGGTTAAAGGCCCAATGAATCAGGCTTCCGCTGAAGACATTAGTCAAAAATTACAGTGGGTAACATCACAGCAGCAAAAGCTTAAAGAGAGCAATTCATGGGAGGACCTCATAGGCACTCTCGGAGCAGATATCCTCTTCAAAAAATATTAATGTGAGACCGCTCCGACCCGGAGCGGTTTTTTTCGCCTTAAATTGCTGAAATTGAGTCGACTAATTCAGAAGCATTGTGAGTGGACACTATTGCCAAACGATAATCGCCTTTCACAGTATTCTCTACTATACCATCGGTGCCTGCTAGATCCTGTTGCTCTATGAATTTTGAAGCCTCACCTTCATTTGGCATCAAGAAGATTTTAACAGGCTTTCCACAACAGTCAAAATATAGCGTCACTACTTCATCTCCAGCAATTTTTTCAACTGCTGCGCCAAGTAGGTTTACTGCATTACCATGATGTGTTTTTGGGAAATCACCTAATTCTAACTTCACTCCATGGGTTGCTAAAAAACTATTAACACTGTGCCGATCCATTGCCACTTGCGACTTCTGAGTTAATTCCGCAACTGTTTTTGGGACCCAAGCTGGGTAAACCCCATTATTTAAACCGAAAAAGACTACAATAGCAGCTGCTACAGACAAAATTACGGTAAACAAAATCTGCCTCTTGGCTGGTTTATCTTTTGGAGTTTCGTCAACTTCTGACAAAATGTTATCCCAAAGTACATCCGGGCACTTCGGAGCTTCTTTGATAATATTTTTTATTGAAGAATCAAGTTTTTTCTCATTAACCAAGTGTTGCAACTCATCCTTGGAAAGCTGCTGTTCAATTTCCTCAATTTCACTCACGCTTAGTTCATTATCAATGTACGCACTTAAGAGGCGATCGTCTAACTCTTTCATCCTAGTGACCTCTCATTATCTTCAAACTTAATAACTTCTTTAGGTTTATTAATGTGACCACATTCATAAGCATATTCAGTCAACTCCTTGCGAAGCTTAGCCCTACCCCTCGACAAATGAGTCATGACTGTACCAAAAGGGATTTCCAAAATTTCAGCAATCTCTTTGTAGGAAAAACTCTCCATGGTTTTAAGAAGCAAACACGAACGTTCCATAGTTGAAAGCCTCTTCATTGCCATCAGAACTTCATCTCCACACATCGCCAAAAACTCATCCGGATCTTCGACCCCTTTTCGGTAGTTTGGATCGCGCATTGAAGAAACCATGCAATCCTGATGATCCTCTATGTTTTCCCCACGGCGACCAATTTCACGGTTTGCAACAAAACACTTATTGGTCAAAATCCGGTACATCCAGGCTCTAAAGTTGGTCCCTGGCTTAAAATTTCCTTTAGTCTTATAAGCCGCCAACACTGCTGATGAAAAGACATCGTCTGCTACTGAAGAGTCCCAGACATTTCGGTAGACGTATCTATAAAACTCGTCTTTTTGCTCTTGAATATCTCTTAAGAAGTCGTCCATGATTTACTTTTTCTTCTTGTTTCATTACCCTTTAATTCACCGAAACGTCGATATTATGTCAAAAAAATAAAAAAATCATATCTTTTATAAAAGAATGAAACTATTGATCATTTCCTCATTAAGCCTTAAAATACATTACGCAAATAAATTTATGAGCTCTTAAAGAGGTTAATATGTCAAAACAAATCCGTCTCTTCGTTTCACTTTTTATAATTTCTCTTCTTCTCATCCCATTTGCTCACACTCAAAAAGGCAGCGAAAAAGATACAATTATAACAGGCTTCAAAGTCATTCAAATCAGCGACAAAACTGCCCGTATAAAGGGCTCAAAAGGCGGTTACGCTAAAGTAGAAGAAGGTAAATTCTATGCCTTCCCAGCCACTATAAAATCAAACCGCTCACAGGTTTTAATTAAGTTCTCTGAGCATAACACTGCGCGCCTTCTTCCTAAAACTACTCTGCATCTCTCCAGTCCAAAAGTCAGACACCCTAAACTTAAGCTGCTTGATGGCAAAGTGGCCTTGGAGTTAGATCGTTTTCCGAAAGACCATAAAATGGAAGTTTCTACACCTACTGCCGTCTGCGGTGCCGTTGGTACAAGATTTGAAGTATCATATTCTGGTGAAGATAAACAACTTGGGATTGACCGCGCCAAAGCAGACAGAAACCAATCCTTCAAATGTACTAAAGGTGAGATCTACCTTGCTTCAAATAGTTTCAGAATTGGCGGCATCAAAAAAGGCCAGGCTGTAACAACCAAAGCTTACTCGGGCAAAGAAAACTCGTATTGTAACATTGCTCTTGAAAAAGGCATTGGTAATCAAAGTTTCAGAATTTCACTCCCAGATAAATCTGCATATGTTGCGACTTCCTCCAGCTTTGAAATTGCCAAACCAGTTGACTCAGACATCGCAGTCATCAAAGTAAAAGACTCCAATCTTAAAACTCTCGGTTTCTTTGAAGAGACCGCCACCGCCATGACTCCAGGCAGAGCCTATGTTAAAGTTGGCGATAGCTATGTTCAACATGCAGAATCAGAAAACTACCTAACGGCAGCAGCTGTTGAAGGTAAATTCGATGCTCGTCTAAAAGAAGTAGATCTACAGTTAGCACTTCTCGATGATGTCGATAAAAAGCAACTGAACGCAGAGAAACAAATGCTTGCAGAGAAAAGAGACGAAGCTGCTAAAAAAGCTTCTACAATTTTCAAAAGAATTCAGCAAGATAGGCAGATCCGCAATGTTCTACAGAATATCCGCCGAAATATCAACCGCCAACAAATGCGTAAAGCAAGATAAGCTTTTTTAGGCTCAATTCATCATTGAGCCTAAATCTCTTTAATCATCGTTATTGCCACCAAGGATCCCTGCTCGCCAGAGATAATAAAGAAGAGTCATTATTGAACTAACTGCTGCAGCTAGGTAGGTTAAAAATGCGGCATTCAATACCTTTCCGGCATGTTCGCTTTCCTGAGGTGTCACTAAACCAGCCGTAACCATCGCCTTTTTAGCTCTGGCACTAGCATCCCATTCTACCGGAAGTGTGACTATGGCAAATAAAACAGCGACAGCAAGCAGTATACAACCAATAGTCATCAAGGTTTTGTTAAAGCCCATTAGTGTTCCTAAGCCTATGACCCAGATACTTAAATTAGAGGTCAAGGAGACCATAGGTACTAAACTTGATCTAAAGTTAAGAAATGCGTAATTACTAGCATGTTGAAGAGCATGGCCGGCCTCATGACAAGCGACTCCTATCGCCGACAAAGACCTGGAACTATAAACATCTTCTGATAAACGCAGTGTACGATCACGCGGGTCATAATGATCAGTTAACGATCCTGAAATTGGCTCAATCCGGCAATCATAGACACCATTCCTCTCTAACATTATCCGTGCAGCTTCTGCTCCAGTCACACCCCGACTACCAATGAACTTTGAATACTTCTGAAAAGTTGACTTAGTTAAGTATGAGGCAATAAATGACAATATTGCCATAGGTATGGCTATGTATAATATGTAGGCAAAATCTAAAGCAAATCCCATAGTGAGGTCCTGTGTATTTTTACTAATGACGAAACAACTACTAGTTCTTACGCATTAATATATGTGAACTTTGAATCATTTAAATTACAAAGAATCTACTTTTTTTTAATCACTCCGATTGCTTTTTGGCGCCTTCCTAAGATATTGAATTCTGTATCCGTTAACGCTCAATTCTGGAATTAATTTCACGTGAAATGTACTGCTAAAGTATTTCTTCTGACCAGCGAATGGTCAGATACCGAAGGTCAAACAATTTTAACCTACTATGGTCGCTCTCCTAAACTTGGAGCAGTAGAAATCATCATAAATAATTTCAAATGCTCATTTATGATTCCAAGCTCTGCAGAACTTCCGGAGCTCAATTGTAAGTTCAATAGAAAATCGCCGTCTTTGCAAAGTATAAATGGTGAAAAAGTTGATTCCCTGGTATTCCACTCTTACAACGATGCCAGAGCTGCTGCAGATAAATTAAAATTAGCAGGAATACAAACATTTGAAGCCGATATAAAACCAAATGAACGTTTCCTCATGGAGCATTTTATTAATGGTCAAATGGCTATCCAGGGAGAAGCAGTTAAAAAAGATAAATTAATCAGCTTCACTAACCCTGCAGTAAAACCATGTGAGGTCAATACTGAACTTCGTATCGCTTCATTCGATATCGAATGTAGCGTCCCACAAACTGGCGGTAGACTAACTACAGAAGAAATGGCAAAACACGGTCAGCTTTACTCTATTGCCTGTCATATGTCTGGTGCCGGCATTGAGAAAGAGATTTGCTTTATGCTCGGTGAGAAGCGTGAAACCAGACCTGATAATTTAGAGATTTACCCAACGGAACAAGGCGTTTTAAATGCTTTTATGGAATGGTTCAGAGATGAAGATCCCGATATTGTTATTGGCTGGCATGTTATCGGTTTTGACCTCATGTACCTTGAAGCAAAATGTGAGTCATTTTATACAGATCTAGACATCAGTCGAAATGGCAGCAAGCCTTACTTCAACTCACCTACAGGTGGTGGTAATTACGCTACAATTTCCGGTAGAGTTGTTCTGGATGGCCCACCTTGTATGAGAGATGCCGGTTACTCTTTTGACGATTTCAAGCTTGAAACTGTTGCTCAAGAGCTACTCGGTGAAGGCAAAATCATCACTGCCAGTAAAGAAGAGAAAATTGCTGAAATTGAAGACTTCTTTGCAAATGACAAAGACATGCTGAGTAAGTATAACATTCAAGACTGTGTACTTGTCACCAAGGTATTTAACTATGTCAATATGCTAGAATTCATGATAGGCAGAGTGAAAACCTCAGGACTATTGATGCCGAATTTACAGATTTATAATGCCGCCTTTGACCATATCTATATTCCTCGATTACACCGACTTGGTTACGTTGCGCCTGCGCCACCAGATTCCAGAGCGTCTACGAATCAGGAAAGTAACCAGGTCAATTCAAACCCTGGAATTTATGAAAATGTCTGTCAATTCGAATTAAGCTTTCTTCAAGAAAGTTTGATGAATGCTTTTTGCATTGATCCTATAGCTAGATTAGCGAATGATAAAGATACAGTAAATACTCCCAGCCTTATGTCTTTCTCCAGAAAGACCAATGTTTTATCTAACTTTCTTGCAGAACTTAAAAGTGCAGGACTTGAAGATGAATCTCCTTTTACTAAGGCTGTTCACTCTACCAGTAATGCTATTATCACAGCCATGCGATCTGGAAACAATCGTTTTTATAGCTATGACTTACTTGCTGCACTGGACGACTGTGTTCGCTGGTTCATCATTACTGCCAAAAAATTCCTTGAGCAAGAAGGCTATATTACCTGTGCTGTGAGTATTCATAACCTCTATATTCAAATGAAATCCCAAGAAAGCAGTTCTGTATTTGATCATGCTGAATTACTTTCCAGCCGACTGCAAGAGCATATCCAAACTAAAGCCAAAGAAGACTTCAGCATAAATCTTAACCTCTCTTTAAAGTGTAAGTCTCACTATGAGAAGTTTATTATCCCTAAAGTAGATAGCTTTACAAAACAATACGTAAAAGACATTCGCTTTGCAGCTACTGAAAACGGTAATACAATTTTGCATGGCTTAAAAATTTCTGGAGCAGATTGGACTGCTGTCACATCAACTTTACAAACTAAAATGTATGAGGCTGAATTCAAAGGTGAAAACCTTGAGGAATGGATGAAAGGCTTTGTCGAAGAGTTAAAATCTGGCACATACGATGATGAATTAGTCTTTTCTAAAAAGCTACTTAAAAAAGTCAGCGAATATTCTGGCAGCCTTCCACCTCATGTCAAAGCGGCAAAACTACTTCCAAATCCTGGAAAGCTAATTAAATTTTTCTTCACTACTCGTGGACCAGTCCCTACAGAACTCAATCCAAATGATATTGACTACCAGTATTATTTAGATAAACAATTAGCTCCCATAGCAGATAGCTTACTCACTCTTAAAGGTCTTCACTTTGAAAACCTCTTCAAAGCTCAACAATTAAACCTTTTTGACTTCTAAAATCTTGAATTCAACTATTTTAGAAATATTCTAAAAATATGAACAATAACCAAAATACATGCCTTAGTGCAGAGCAGATCACTCACATGCTCAAAGATGCCGGACTCAGTGCGACTTCGCAAAGAGTTGGGCTTTGTAAGTATGTTCTGTGTGAAGCCCGTCACCCTACAGTAGAAGATGTTCGTAACTGGTCTGAAACCCAAGGTATCAAAACTAGCTTAGCAACTGTCTACAATACATTGAATGCTCTTTGTAAAGCTGGCATGCTTAAAGACCTTCGCTTCCCACATATGGACAAGGTCATTTATGATAATAATATTGAGCCACATCATCATTTCCTTGATGAAGAGACCGGCAATATCATAGACATCCCTGAAATCGATTTTGAATACAATAATAAACTAAGCCACGAATATGAAATCCACGATGTGGATATAATCATCCGCGGGCGGCTTAAAAATTAAAGGATAACTTAATGCGTAAAGTAATTATTATCGGCTCCGGACCAGCCGGTCATACTGCTGCGATTTATGCTGGTAGAGCAACAATGGCACCACTCATGTTTGAAGGCATGATGGCTGGTGGAGTTGCTGCTGGCGGTCAATTGACCACAACTACTGAAATTGAAAACTTCCCTGGCTTTCCTGAAGGTATCGGTGGATGGGAACTGATGGACAGAATGCGTCAGCAATCCATCAACTGCGGTGCTGAAGTAATAACTGAAACTGTTGATGCCATTGACTTGTCTAAAAGACCTTTCACCGTAACTGTAGATGGAACTGAACACCAGGCTGAATCTATCATCATTGCAACTGGTGCAACAGCTAAAAGACTTGGTCTTCCTGGCGAAGAAACTTTCTGGAACAAAGGCATGTCAGCATGTGCTGTTTGTGATGGCGCTCTACCAATTTTCCGCGATAAACCACTAGTTGTTATCGGCGGTGGCGACTCTGCTTGTGAAGAAGCTACTTTCCTCACTAAATTTGCCAGTAAAGTTCACATGCTCGTTAGAAGAGATGAGTTCCGTGCTTCTAAAGTCATGGGACAACGCGCTATGGACAACGATAAAATCGAAATTCACTGGAACTCTGCTGCAACAGAAGCTAAAGGTGACGAATTCCTTTCTCACGTAGAAATCGAAAACCTTAAGACTGGCGAAAAGAAAACTCTTGAAGCTAACGGTCTTTTCTACGCAATTGGTCACAAGCCAAACACTGATTTCCTTACTGGTCAATTAGAACTTGATGAAAGCGGTTACATCATCACTAAAGATGGAACTCCTGAGACAAGTATTCCTGGTGTATTTGCCTGTGGTGACGTTCAAGATAAAAAATGGCGTCAGGCAATTACTGCCGCTGGTTCAGGTTGTATGGCTGCACTTGCTGCAGAGCACTTCCTCACAAGTCGCTAAGATAAACACTTAGTCATATACTTTTAAGCCTCGCAGAAATGCGGGGCTTTTTTTGTCATATGAGAAAACTGAGTCGGTAAGTAAACTTGCTCTAAATTTAGAGTGACAGTTTCTGAATAGTCCATTAACTCACAATAGACTGAGTTGACAAGAGTTAATTTAGTAGGTTGGCTCGCTGAAGAGAACTATTTCTTTAGCATACTACTGAGTCTTCATGCCTCCCCTGTCCACTGAAGTCCACAAGGTCCACTTTCCAATAATCCAAGTGGTTAAGTTTACTTCAGTTTAAAACAAAAAAGCCCGTGCTTTCCTTTAGGGAAAACGCGGTCATAAAATAAGGCTGGTGGCGATCCTTGCTTTTCAAGAAGGCTTTTTAGAAGCGAGTTTAACAAGTCATAAGTAACGGAGTGTAGCGCAGCTACTCGACAAAACGATTGACACAGGAAAACGAAGTTTATAAAAAGAAATTCTTGGAAAGGACTCTCCCACAATCTACTAAGCAGACCATCGACATGAAAGAGCTTAACTCCAATATTAAGCTATAGCGAAATAAAAATATAAGTGGTCAAGCTGAATGCAGCTTACATAAAAATAGGCTGACGGCGATCTTTGCTTTTAGAAATAACTTTCAGGAAACAAGCTCCAGTGCTTTTTGAATGTAAGGAGTGTAGCGAAGCTACATGACTGGAGTAAAAAATGTGTTGGGCGAAGTTTATCTGAAAGAATATTTTTCAAAGGACTCTCCCACAATCTACTAAGCAGACCATCGACATGAAAGAGCTTAACTAGCTGAACATAAAAAAGCCCTGATTCCGCTTTAGGCAGAATCAGGGCATAAAAAAAGGCTGGCGGCGATCTACTCTCCCACAATCTA
>JAKVBD010000040.1 GCA_022446985.1 Lentisphaerales bacterium | reverse complement strand
AGAAGTCAAAATGCAAGAAGTTGAAGAAATCCAAATTGAAGAACCTCCGCCAATCGAAGAACCGGTTCCGGAAGAGGTAGAAAATACCGACACAACTGATCCCATCCTCACAAGCGTCGCTCTGGAAAATGTTGAAACAAATGACGCAGCTCTTGAAGATGTCAGCGATGATGCCCCATCGACAGAAGATGACAGTGCCGTCGATGCCGTTTCTGACGTAACTGTATCACCGTCGGCCTTTGCCTCACCCTCAGTATTTGGTGGCCGTTCAGCTGCCGGACGCTCCAGTGCAGTCAGTAAATTTGGCGGTTCACAGGTAGGCCAGCAAAGCTTACTCAAAGCCCTTTGGTGGTTGGCCAAAGTACAAAATCCAGATGGCTCATGGGGCAGTGGTTTCCCACAGGCTTATACAGGTCTTGCTCTCCTGACATTTCTGGCACATGGTGAAACTCAGTCATCCAAAAATTTTGGTACAAACGTTCGCAAAGCCATGGAGTGGCTCGCCAAACATGAACACAATAAAAAGCTGCCTTACGCCCACGCTATAAAAACTTACGCCCTGGCGGAAGCCTACGCTATGACCGGCGTCTACATGCTCGAAGAGGCGATGAACAAAAACATCCGCCTTGTCATCGATGGCATGCAGAAAGGTGGCAGTTACCACTATGGATACAATTTAAATGAAAACGAAAAACAGGACCTCTCTGTAGCCGGTTGGAACTACCAGGCACTAAAAGCCGCTTATGGCGCTGGCTGTGAAGAAAAAGGTCTGGTAGATGCCATTCACCGCGCTCTTGGTTGGCTGAAGAAAAATGCCGGTGACTCCAATGACGGCAATGGCTTCCCTTACGATGGCACCAAACCAGTCGTCAAAAGCAAAAGCACTATGCGGGCTGTCGGTGTTCTCTGTATGCAGCTTTTTGGCGAAGGTCAGGACCCGGCACTAAAAGATGAAATTAAAAAAATCGCTGACACTGACTATGAAAAGCTGCATTGGAAAAATGCTCCTAAGGAAAGTCTCTACTCATGGTACTATGCTACTCAGGCAATGTTCCAGAATGGCGGCAATAACTGGAAGAAATGGAATAAGAGATTTCAGAGAGAACTGACCGCTAATCAACACCCTGAAGGTTACTGGGAACACCCAAGTGATTTTCACTCGCGCACGATGGATGACCTCTCCGCCAAGGTTTATGCAACAACTCTCTGCGCCCTGCAGCTAACCGTTTATTATCGCTACCTGCCTTCCTCAAAAGGTGCCATTGGCGGTAAACAGGCAAATGCCAAAAAACAGCATAAACCAGCATTCGAAGAAGAAGGCCTCGACCTCCTCGACTAAACACCAGATACAGAAGAAGAATACTCAAGGAAAAACATGACAGATATCCAACTCTACATCGACAACAAGGTCGCCACCCTGCTCCTCGATCCAGCCGACAATAAACCTGCGGCCCTCGACCTCGATGTTTTACAAAAGCTAAATTATTGCATGGAAGAAATAGAGATACAACAACCGGATGTCGTTTTAGTCAAAAGCACATCTGAACGCTTCTTCTGTGTCGGTGCGAATATCAATGCCCTCAAAGACATCAACGAAGACACCATCGAAAACTGGGTCAAAGAAGGTCACAAAGTTTTTAACCGACTGGAAGATTTACCCATGCCGGTCATTGCTGTCGTCAATGGTTATGCCATGGGTGGCGGTCTTGAACTTGCCATGGCCTGTGACCTTATTTTTGCTTCAGAAAACGCCAAACTGGCCCAGTCGGAAGCCGGCCTGGGATTCATCCCCGGTTGGGGCGGCACCCACAGACTACCTCAACGTCTCGGTACTTCTAAAGCGAAATACTATTTCTACAGCGGCAAAATGTTAACTGCCACAGAAGCTGCCCTGGTCGGTCTTGTTGATTTCTGTGGCACTCAAGCAGAACTTGAAGTCGAAGCACAAAACTTTGTCCAGTCAATCCAAAGCAGCAATAGCAATGCTATTCGCCAATTCAAAACCATACTTAACGATCAGCAACGCGCTGCCAGAAACGAGAACACTGACATCGAAGCCAGCCGTTCCATCAGCTGCCTGCAAGACTCGGACACCAAACAACGCCTACACGACTTCCTCAATAAAAAAGGAAAAAAATAATATGAATAAACAAGCTTTAGAAGGAATTCGCATTCTCGATTTCAGCCACGTCTACCAAGGCCCTGTCGGCACTCAAATCCTCGCCGATTACGGTGCCGATGTCATCAAAGTAGAACGTCCCGGAAATGGTGACTGGAGCCGTGCCTGGGGACCATTTACCAAAGATATCTCCATGCCATTCGCCAATCTCAACCGCAATAAGCGTTCAATCACCGTCAACATGAAGACCGACGAAGGCAAAGCGGTGATCCTGAAACTGGTCGAAAAAGCCGATATCCTGGTCCACAACTTCCGCCAGGGCGTCATGGAAAAACTCGGCTTTGGTTACGAAGACCTCAAAACAATTAATCCTGCGCTTATCTTTGCTACATCCAATGGCTGGGGCGATACCGGACCTTATGCTGAGCGCGGCCGTGCCGGGCATGACATGATGGCTCGTGCTGAAGGCGGTTGGTTTACATTTTTCGACAAAGATGAAGCGCCCATACCAGGCGGTATAAGTATTGACTATGCTGCTGGCCTCAACCTTATGGTCGGAATATTAACCGCTCTAACTCACCGCCTCAGAACCGGCGAAGGCCAATATGTTTCAACAGACCTTCTCAGCGTTGCTTTTCATGCCCATGCTTGGGATGCTGCTTCACAGTTAAACAGTGAAAAAATCGACCGACCGGCTGCGGTTGGCGGTACCGAAGCGGCGATCAACAAAGCTTTTAAAACTAAAAATGGTTTCATCGAAATTTCTCCGGTCTTTTCAGACAATGCCTTAAGAGATATTTCTCTCGCCATGGGCCTTGGTGACCTTTCTTTAGAGCACCAGTTCTATACCGAAGAATTACAGATCAAAAACAAACAGGAATTGAATGCCACTCTGGCTGCTGAGTTCATCAAAAAGCCAACTTCCGAATGGATGGAACAACTCGAAAGCGAAGGTGTTCTTTGTGCCCGTATCAACAATTTCCAGGAAGCTGCTGCTGATCCGCAAATTGCCCACAACAACATGATCGTCAGTATGGAAGACCCACAAGTTGGCCAGCTTAAACTCCTTGGAACTCCGGTGCGCTTAAAAGGTACTCCTCCTCAATTAAAAACTTTTCCGCCAAAATTAGGACAACATAACAAAGCCGTCGCCTTGGAACTGGGCTACAGCGAAGAAGAAGTCTCCAAGCTTTTTAAAAAAGGAATCCTCGCCAATGAATACTGATAAGTCGCAACTCCTGGCGATACTCCTCTTCTCTCTAACGGCATTCAGCTGGAGTTCACAAAAACCGAACATCATCTTTATTTTAACTGATGATCAGGGTGTAAACGACGTCAGTTGCTACGGCAGCGAAATCCCAACACCCCACATCGACTCTCTGGCTCATGAAGGCGCCAAGTTCGATAACTTTTACGTCGCCTCATCGATTTGTACGCCATCGCGCTTTGCCTTTTTAACTGGTCAGTACCCAAGTCGCTCACAAGATGAATTGACCGGAGCACTCATGTACCTGGGAGATAAAAAACGCGGCATTCGTCGCCATGAAACAACCATTGCGACAGCTCTGCAAAAAGCCGATTACGAAACAGCTCTTATTGGCAAATGGCACCTTGGTCATGGCCATCAGCAATTCCTGCCAACTCAACATGGTTTTGAAACCTTCAAAGGCCACACCGGTGGCTGTGTCGATTTCTACACCATGCGTTATGGCAATGAAATGGATTGGTACGATGGCGAAAAGCTGGTCGACCGTTCGGGCTATGCGACTGACATTATCACTGACGATGCCGTCGCCTACATCAAAAGCCCAGAAAGGAAAAAGAAGCCCTTCTTCATGCTTCTTGCCTACAACGCCCCTCACTACGGCAAAGGCTGGGATGACGGCAGTAAAAAAGCCATAAATATCATGCAGCCTCCGCCGGAAGCTCTTGAACGAGTTAGCAGTATAAAAGACATTACCAGAAGAAAATTCGCCGCCAAAGTCGTCAATATGGATGACGGCATAGGTCGCGTTTTAGAAGCACTGGACCTAAGCAGCCAGAAAGACAACACTCTGGTAATCTTTGTAACTGACCATGGCGGCGACCCAAAATATGGCGGTAGTAACTTGCCACTAAGAGGTCTAAAAGCCGGTTTATTTGAAGGTGGCATTCGCGTTCCCTGCCTCATGCGCTGGCCAGCTAAAATTAAAGCCGGGACTAAAGTCACTGCCAATATAAGCGCCCTCGATTTCTTCCCGACTTTCTGTGAGATGGCAGGTATACAATTACAGCCTTATAAACCCGACGGCGTTAGCATCATGCAAACTCTTACCGGCAATCAGCAGATTCTTGATCGCGAATTGTTCTTTGAATTGGGCAGGCACATCACCTTTGCCGGCAAAAACTGGTACGCTCTGCGCAAAGGTCCGTGGAAATATATCCAAAACGATAATCAAGAGGAATTTCTCTTCAATATCAGCCAGGATCCCTACGAACAAAAAAATAAGAAAGACACTTATCCAGAAATCTTCGCCAAGATGAAAGAAAGAACTCTTAAACTGGCCCGGGAATACCAGGCTTGCAGACCTGAGGATGGGCAATGAATCACGTTCCCGAACAAGTCCCCAAGCCATCGTTAATGAATAAAATCATCACAACGGCGGCTCTTTTTCTACCAGGAATCTTCCTGCTTGGCTTTAACATCGGCACCGGCAGTGTGACCGCTATGGCCAAAGCCGGCGCTACCTACGGCATGTCACTTTTGTGGACAATTGCCGCCTCCTGTATGGCAACATTTTTCATGATCACTCTCTACGGCAAATTCACACTTGTCACAGGAGAAACGGCCCTGCAAGCCTTCAAAAAGCACCTACATCCCGCCGTTGGCATATTCTTCATAGTCGCTCTAACTGTTGGCGTCAGCGGCAGTGTTATGGGAGTTATGGGTATAGTCGCTGAGATCAGCTACGAATGGTCGAAAGGTTTCATCAATGGTGGTATCGCCCCCATTTACTGGGCTGCCTTTTTCCTTTCATTGGTTTACTTCATTTTCTGGAAAGGCAACACCCAATTCTTCGAACGCAGCTTAGCCGTTGTCGTCGCCCTCATGGTTGCTTGTTTCATACTCAACTTTTTCATCATGATGCCCCATCCTACAGATATTATTAAAGGCCTTGTCCCAAAAATTCCGGCTGTGCCGGAAGGTTCCGGCAAAAGCCCTTTTCTGGTCATCGCTTCAATGGTGGGAACCACTGTTTTTTCCGGACTCTTCATTATCCGTACAACACTGGTTAAAGAAGCCGGCTGGAGCATTCAGGATTTTAAGCAGCAAAGAAATGATGCCCTGTTTTCAACAGCCATGATGTTCGTTATCAGCGGCTCCATTATGGCAGCCGCAGCGGCCACTCTTTACAAAGAAGGCATTGGTCTCGATCACGCCTCACAAATGATTGGCCTTCTCGAACCACTGGCCGGACCTTTGGCGGCATCTGTTTTTGCAGTAGGCATAATCGCTGCCGGAGTTTCTTCGCAATTCCCGAATATCCTCATGCTGCCCTGGTTACTCTGCGACTACAAACAATCAGAACGAAATATGACCTTGCCAAAGTATCGCCTCATGGTCTTTGTCATTTCTCTGCTTGGTCTGGTTGTTCCCTTGTTTAATGCCCGACCTGTGTTTGTGATGATCATCACCCAGGCTTTTAACGCAATCATTCTACCGGCGACTGTTTTGTGCATCATGATTTTAGCCAATCGCAAAAGCGTCATGGGAGAATACCGCAATGGCAAAATGACCAATGCGATCTTAACGGCCATTTTCTTATTTTCACTGCTGACCTGCTGGATGGGAATTCAAGGAGTTATTCAACTTCTGGAGCAAAGTTAAAGTTTTATTTCATCGACTCCACCAAAGCTTAAACAAATTTAACTATTTGGTCATAAATATAAAAACAAGCTCAAACGAGCATAATTCATGCTCAAACAAAGTAACAACCAAGCTGTAAAAATAAATAAAAACTCAGAAAAACTATTGATATAAAATCACAATAGGGGTATCAATTTATATTATTTGGTCACTATTCCTTTTATACGTACTGAATGTTTATAATGGATAAAATAAAAAGGTGTTATGAATGAGAAACATTTTAGTAATTCTACTATTTTTAATTAACTGCAATCTTTGGGCTGAACGGCCAAATGTCATCGTCATTCTTGTCGATGATCAGGGTTACTATGACCTGAGCTCTTATGGAGCTACCGAAGTCAATACTAAGAATATTGATCAAATGGCAGCCGAAGGCATTCGCTTCACAGATTACTATGCTGCTGCTCCTATCTGCAGTCCTTCCCGTGCCGGTCTACTGACAGGCTCGTATCCACGCCGAGTTGGACTCGAAACCTGGGTTCAGCGCGCCGATTCCAAAATCGGTCTACACCAAGATGAAAGAACTATGGCCGAACTATTCCATGCTTACGGCTACAAAACTGCCTGTATCGGTAAATGGCACCTTGGCGATTATGAATCTTTCAGACCGTTACAACAGGGTTTCGACCATTACTTTGGCCTTATGCACAACCTCGACCCTGTTGAAGTTCTCTACTATGAAAAAGAAGGCGGTGTACCGATCATGCGAAATATGGATGTCGTCAAAAGACCGGCAGATCCTGCTGAACTGACAGAGCTGTATACCGATGAGACCATTGACTTCATTAAGAAAAACAAAAAAGACCCTTTCTTTATTTACCTGCCGCACACCATGCTGCACGTACCGCTTGGCGTCAGTGAAAAATTTAAAGGCCGTTCAAACTGGGGTGAATATGGCGATGCTATCCAGGAAATGGATCACAACGTTGGCCGTATTATCAACTGTCTAAAAGAGGAAAAACTCGATCAAAATACTATAGTCATCTACACCACTGATAACGGACGTCGTCCAGGAAGAAATAAACAACAGCCTATTAGAGGTGGAAAAATTACTACCTATGAAGGCGGTCTTCGCGTTCCTTGTATTGTCTGGGGTCCTGGTGTCGGTATCAAACCACAAACTTCCGGCGAAATTACTTTCGCTATGGACCTACTTCCTACTCTGGCAACCTTCGCTGGGATTGAAGTGCCAAAAGACAACGCCATCGACGGCCGTGATCTTGCCCCACTTTGGAAAGGTGAATGCGATAAAATTTCTGGAATCCAAAAACACCAGTCTTTAAACTCAGATATCATCAACGTCAGAGAGTGGGATCAACCGCATGAGTGGCAGGAATACTTCAATCGCGAAGAATATCAAAATGCCTTTTTCTACCATGGCAGTCACGGTGCTCTCGCTGCTGTTCGTTCTGGTAAATACAAACTCTACCTCAACCCGACACTACAGCTTTACGATCTCGAAAAAGATCCTGGTGAAAGCAAAATCATTAGAGACAAATTTCAACTTAGAAAACTGCGTGGTATGGCCGTTATGTTTCAAAATGAACTGCGCGAGTATGCCCGCCCTGCCGGCAAAGAAACAACCAAGGTTCTCGACTTAGAAACCAAAGCTATCGCCGACCCTAAACTTCTGACTCAACTCGACATAAGAAAAGAAATTCCTTATGCTCAGTATGGCGATAGAGTCATGACTCTTGACATGTACCGACCTAAACACATCTCTGGTAAATTACCGGCCATTATCTGTCTCCACGGTGGTGGCTGGGCCAAAGGTAAAAGTTGGTTCGCTATGAAGTGGGCCGCACAGTACGCCAAAAATGGTTTCGTTGCTGTCGCGATCAATTACCGTTTAACAGGTGAAGCAAAATTTCCAGCAAACATCCATGACTGTAAAGCTGCCGTCCGCTGGTTGAGAGCCAATGCTAAAAAGTACAAAATAGATCCCGACAAAATTGCCGCCATGGGAACGTCAGCCGGTGGCCACCTCGCAGCATTGCTGGGAACGTCAGCCGATGTTAAAGAACTTGAAGGCAATGGCGGCAATCAGGAATTCAGCAGCCGCATTCAGGCAGTCGTCCCGATGGCCGCTCAAACAAATTTTCTGTCGCCGCGCATCATCGAACTATCCAAACAAACAAAAGGTCTATATCAGAAACTACTAGGTGGCTCCTACCAGACTCACCCGAAGATGTACAGTGCTGCTTCGCCAATTACCTATCTGAATAAAAATGATCCACCGATGTTTTTCATCAGCGGTGAAGAAGATAACGACGATACCAAGGCCATCGCCTTTCGCGGTAAAATGGATGACCTGGGAATCATTTCCAACTACCGAATGGTCTACGATGCTCCGCACGGATTTTCACAGAAACAAAGCTGGCTCAACGAAGCCGTTCGCAGTTCGGTTAACTTTCTGAAAATTCACTTAGATATGAAATAAGCTTCCACTACAAGCCAATCTTTGATTGGCTTGTGCCCAAACAATACAACTTTATAAATCTTAAAACTATCATTATGAAAAAATTTACACTCTTAGAACTAATCATAGTCATTGCCACAATAGGTATACTGATAACCTTACTTCTGCCAACTTTGCAAAAAAGTAGAGAAAGAGCCATGCAAAGCGTCTGCATGAGCAACCAGAAACAGTGTGGCATTGCCTTTGTCTCTTATGCCAAAGACTACAATAGCAAAATCTATGTTCACGACGAGACAGCTCCTGCCACCTACCAAAAATACTGGGCTGGACAGCTTCTCGCCTTAGAATATTTTACTGGATATACTGTTTTTAAATGCCCTACTTTTGCTCCTTTCAGCAATAATGTCGCTGAAACAGCCAGAAGTTTTGGTATTAACAAGCGCTGCCGGACAAACAATTTTAACGATAGTGATGCAATCCAAATCACTGCTGATGAAGACAGCGATCCAAGCAACGATGATGATTCTATTATCCACATAGATTACCGCCAAATTGACGTACCCTCTGAGTTTCTCATCATAGCTGATTCTGTTAATGCCGAAGGAAGCACTGAGAGGACTCAATCGAATCACATCCTTAGTTATAACACCACGAATTCGGGCCCTCACCTCAGGCACCTGAATCGCGCTAACAGCCTCTTTGCCGATGGCCATGTGCAGTCCAGCACGCGCTCCAACTTAATCAACTTCGGCTTTCAGTACGGCTACCTTGAAAGCCTCATAGCCTGGTAAATACCGACCTTAATCTCTAGAGAGAAATCAACTAAAAAATGCGTCTATCAATATTTATTTTCTTAATATTCCAGCTCTGCTCAACTGCACAAGAGTTCAAAGCTATCATCCCCTTTATCAAAGATAATTGTATCGATTGTCACGATGCCGAAATGATGGAAGGCAACCTTAACCTCGAAAACCTCGATCTTCACGATCCTTCTAAATATAACAATCAACTGCTCGCGAAAATTTACGATCAGGTTGATTCCGGCAAAATGCCTCCCCCCAAAAAGAAGAAAAAGAAAGTCCTGAATCCGGATCGTTTTCTTCTTGAACTGAGCCAACACATACTGACTCAAGATAAAAGCCGGCGCAGTGAGTATGGCCGCGTCGAAACCAGACGCCTCAACAAAAGTGAAATTGAAAATACTCTTAAAGACTACTTTGGGAAACACGAGTCCATCACCTTTCCGGCAATCCCCAACGATCCGGAATTCAAAGGTTACTCAAAATCTGCCGAAGCTCTCGGTCTTTCGCCTTTATTGATTAAATCCCTACTCTCCACAGCCAGTAAGCTCTTAAATGACACGGCCAATTGGCAAAGAGGCTCAGGTAAAAAAGTAGCCACGCAAAAAATCTCCATCGCCCAGGCCACTCAGCAGAAAAAGATCGTACCGCTCATTAATGGTATTTCGCTTATCAAAGGCTGGACTGCCCCTTTGATTGATCAGCAAGTAGCCAAGATAAAATATGAAAACAGGAATAAGTACACTCTTCCTAAAAAGGAATATGACGTCGCCGTCTTCCGAGCCAATTGCCGCCTTTATAACGCAACAGTCCCAACTTTTAAAGCAAAGAAATCCGGCACTTACAAGCTTTCCTTTAAAGCTTATAATGTCCTGCGCACTGACAACAACTACAACAAAGGCTCTTCTGGTCTCATCAAAAAAGTCGCTCCCGGGCTGAAAGATGAAACTGTCACTATCCTGACTCAGGATAAAAACGATAACTACCGTCTGCTTAAGACTGTCAAAGTCTACAAGGGCAAGACCAACACGGTCACGGCGGAATTCTGGTTAAACAGAGGTGAGCAAATCATTTTCAACTGTGTTAACCTGCCCATACCGGAAAATCCCGTGCCGCTCGTCCTCGCCAAAACTATGAAAGAAGGCTTCCCCGGAGTCGCCTTCGGCAGCTTTGAAATAAGCTGGGCTTCTCAGTCTCAGAATCCAGCAGATAAAATAAGCATACTTCCCACAGATGAGACAAATGCTACTGAGGCGGAGACACAACTTCTCCACAACTTAGGCCGACTCTTTAGAAGACCATTAAAAATAGAAGAAAACTCATTCTACTTAAACTTTTTTAAGACTCACTTTACACGTACCAAAGATATCCGAATGGCTGCTATTTCAACATTAGAAACAGCTCTTTCATCTCCGGCCTTTCTCTTTCTTGAAACAACTAAAGGCAAACTTAATTCATGGCAAATGATCAATAGACTTTCCTACTTCCTGTGGAATTCGCCTCCAGACCATGAGCTCTTTGAGCTGGCCCAAAAACATAAATACCTGTCTAAAGAAATTTTAGCGCAACAGGCCGAAAGGATGATTGCCGACAAGAAATTTGACCGCTTCATCACTGAGTTCAGCAACAACTGGCTGGAGTTAGACAAAGTCAGCGATACCATCCCTGATTTTAGACTGTACCCGGAATATCGGGGCCGTGAATACCTGATCGACAGTGCCGTAACTGAAACTCAACTCTTCCTAAAACACCTTATTCAAAACAACCTGCCTGTGGCTAACTTGGTGACGGCTGATTTCGCCATAGTCAATGAAGAATTAGCTAAACACTACGGCATTCAAGGAGTCCATGCCGTTGACTTTCAAATAGTTGATCTTCCTAAAACATCACTGCGCGGTGGACTGCTAACTCAGGCCGCTATTTTAAAACTCACCGCCGACGGTACTACGACCTCACCGATTCTCAGAGGCGTTTGGATCAATGAAAAAATTCTTGGCGTTCACATCTCGCCGCCACCACCGAATTTGCCCTCTGCTGAATCGGATATAAGAGGCCTAAGTACGATCAAAGATATCCTCAGTGCACATATGGAGAACAAAAGTTGCCGCAGCTGCCACAAGACTATTGATCCTCCTGGCTTTGCTTTGGAAAGTTTCGATGTCATGGGAGCTTTCAGGGAGAACTACCGCAGCCTCGAAAAAGGCAGTAATAAAACCAGTGGCATGGCGAGGAATGGCAAGCTTTTCACCTACTACCAAAGCTATGCTGTCGACTCCAGCTCTATCGTCTCAGAGCAGACCTTTACGAACATCAATGAATTTAAACAAATCGTCAGTAAAGACCCTAAAAAAATAGCCAAAAACATCCTGAATGAACTGGTCTATTTCTCTAGCGGAAAACCGCTGGAATTTATCGACCTCAGCACTGCCGAGCAAATTTTAAAATATACCAAGCAGGATGGTTACAGGCTCAAGAGCCTGATCAAAGAATTAATCACCAGTAAACTTTTTATGGAAAATTAAGATGATGAACAGAAAAGAATTTATAAAACTCTTAGGCTGTGCTTTAGCCTTACCAAAATTGGAAACTTTCGCTACTAAATCACCTGCCAAAAATTCCAAACATGTCTTCATCTGCCAGGACCTTGGTTACGTCAAAGAGCAGCTCTACAATGCTCAAAACCCGCTACAAACCAAAGGTTATTACCTCGACTTAATTAAGGACCATCAAAAGGACTACACCCTGATCAAAGGCCTTCATCATCCTATGGTCAGCGGCCATGGCGGTCGAAAATGCTTCCTGACCGGAGCCAAAAACCCGGAGCGAGCCGGCTTCAAAAACTCGATTTCCATCGATACCGTTCTCGCCTCAAAGCAAACTAACTATCGCTTTCCAGTCCTCAACCTTTGTGTAGGTGGAACAAAGTCTTTGTCTATGGATCACACAGGAGCTCAAAATCAGGTACTGTGTAAAACAGATGAGGCCTTTAAAAAGCTCTTTGTTGCTCATTCGGCCAAAGAGAAGCAAGAGCTCATGACAAGAATTGAAGCCGGTTTCAGCAGTCTGGATACGCTCAATTCACAATCGCGACTTTACCAAAAAAATCTCAGTAAAAATGACCGCTCCAGTCTAAATAAATACTTCAACTCCATCCGGGAGCTGGAAGTTATTCTGCAAAAAGAAAAGTACTGGCTGCATCAACCAAAACCCAAAGTCGCCATGACCAACCCCGGCAGAGTCGAAGACTACTTCGATAAGATTAAGACTTACTACAAAATCATCGCTCTCGCCCTGGAAACAAAATCAACTGATATCGCCGTGATGAATATCATTTCCACTGCTATTACGCAGTTAAGAGTCGGCGACGAAATCTATGCCGGCTACCACAACCTCTCGCACCATGGCAGAGCCGAAAAGAAACTAAAAGCATTAATCGCCATCGAGAGAAAACATTTTCAACTTTTCAATGAATTCTTACATGACCTTAAGAGTCGAAAATTACTTTCTTCAACTCAGGTCATTTTTAGCAGTAACCTGGAAAATGCCAGTAATCACAAAGCCGATAACCTGCCGGTTCTCTTAGCTGGCGGTAACTACCAACACCAACAGTTTTTAAATGCCAAAAAACAACCACTATCCAACCTGTACTTGCGAATGCTGCAGGATAAAGGTATAAATCATAAGTCCTTTTCTAACAGCACTGAAATTTTTAGGCATTTATAGTACTAAACCTTTATATCCTGGTTGAGCACAGAAGGGACAGAAATCCCTATAGTTCGCCCCTCTAAGAACAACTAAATGAAATGAAATGAACTATTGAGAAATTCTCCAATATAAGGAAACCATAACCAACCGGCATTTTTTTTGCGTATTGGTCAACTTTACAAGTTACATAAAGGCCACAGGCTCAGATCAAATGAAAAAGTTTACATTAGTAGAATTACTTGTCGTAATTTCCATCATTGGCATTCTCATCAGCCTGCTAATGCCAGCTTTGACAAAGGCCAGAAGCAAAGCCCTGCAAATGGTCTGCCTAAACAATCAAAAGCAATCAGGGATTGCCCTTATTTCTTAAGCTGTAGACTACCAGGCCATCTATTGTAAAAATGCCAAAATTTTCGGCAATCAACGCTACTGGTCGGGTCAGTTGCTCTTACTGGGTTACATCAGCAACTACAAATCTGTGCGCTGCCCAAGCTTTCCGCCATACGACGATGCCGGTGCGGCCAAAACCTTCGGCATCAACCAACTAGCCTGGACAGGAGAAGCCAACGATAAAAACGAGATCTTTCATCCCGTCTCGGCAGAAGAAATCTACTTAAGATTTAATCGTATTGCTAATGACTCCGAATTTATCTTACTCGTGGACTCGGTCAATTCTTCCAATCAGTCAGAACGTTACCAATCGAACCACATCCTCAGCAGTTCTTCGATTAATTCCGGCCCACACTTGAGACACAGTGATATGGCAAATACTCTTTTTGCAGATGGTCATGCCAAGCTGACATCCCGGTCCAACTTAATTAATCTCGGCATTCAGTATGGCTACCTCGAAACTCTCATGGCCTGGTAAAAATGAAAAAATTTACTCTCATAGAACTGCTGATTGTCATAGCCATAATCGGCATACTTGCCAGTATGATCTTACCAGCCTTAAAAAATGCCAGGGAAAAAGCGATTGCCAAAGTCTGTGTCAATAATCAAAAACAATCGGGAATTGCTTTAATTTCATACTCTTTGGACTACAGCTCTATTTTTTGTAAAAATGCTAACCTCGAAGGCAATGAGCGCTACTGGTCCGGAAAATTAATTACCTTAAATTATACTTCTGGCTATAAAAACGTTCGCTGCCCAAGCTTCCCGCCTTACGATGATACCGGAGCGGCTCAAACCTTTGGTATTAACCAATTTGCCTGGAGTGGTGGTAATAATGATAGGGACGCCATTTTAAATGCAGTATCCTCCGAAGAGATTTATTTGAATTCCAACAGTATTGCTAAAGACACTGAATTCATCCTGCTTGTTGATTCAGTCAACGCTTCAAGCCAATCAGAACGCACCCAGTCAAATCATGCCCTTAGCACTAACACATCAAACTCTGGTCCTCACCTCAGACATGATAACCGCGCCAATACTCTCTTTGCTGACGGCCATGTAGAAACTTTATCTCAGGGCCGGCTTATTCACTTCGGATTCCAAAACGGCTACTTCCAAAGCCTGTTCGCCTGGTAGACTGCAAAATTTCTTATTTTTCACTTTCAAAATATCAGAGCTATCTGTCATAAAAACTTCAAAGCTCACACGCAATTAAACAAGTTGGATGTATAAGTTAGCCAATACTAGAATTACTGATTTTTTAAGTAGGTGACGATGGAAGCAAAAAGTGTTAAGACGATCAAGGGCGAAAAACAAGCTCACATCTGTACGGGAACTATGTCCGGCGATTTACGCGAAGGCTTTCCCTTTAGTATTCTTGATGTCGAGCACAATGAAGATTTCCCAATGCATGGTCACGAGTACTCCGAGTTGAACATCGTTCTCAGTGGCTCTGCAAAACACGTCACGGAATTTGAAGATTATCAAATTGAAGAAGGCGATGTCTTTGTGATCAACGGTGATCATCAGCACGGTTTTGTCAATTGCGAAAAGCTGCGCCTGGCTATTGTCCAATTTGCACCACAAGAACTAGAAAACCATCTCGATGAATTGAATCAACTTATGGGTTACCACGGCTTATTCGACATCGAAGCCCGCTCACCAGTTAACATGACTTACCGTCAGCGTTTTCGCTTACAGCCAAGTGAACTCACTCAGTGCAAAGAAGTTTTCAGTAAGTTATTCAATGAATTTGAAGATCAACAAGCCGGATACAAAACAGTAATTCGCGGCCTTTTTGTACAGCTCGTTTGTTACCTCAGTCGTTACTACAAAAGTGCTAAGGGCAACGAATGCTTTGCTACTTCTATGGCAAATGTCGTCAGTCATATTTGCCAAAACTTCCGCAAGCCGGTACGCATCGAAGAACTGGCTGAAATATCCGGTCTTTCCATAAGTCAGATGCAGCGCCGCTTCAAACTCATCTATAACACCACTCCGGTTAAAATGATGAATCATTTACGGACTGAAGAAGCCATTCGTCTACTTGAAGGGACTGATCTGGACTTAAATGAAATAGCCGAGCAAATCGGCTACTCAGCCGCCTCATTTTTCTCAACCCAGTTCAAGCAACTGCGCGGCATAACTCCACGCGAACACCGTAAACGCTATCTAGCGAATATTTAATAAAAAATTTTCCTCAGACAGACAGCATTTATGATACTTAAAAGCTGCTCAATCTAAAGAAATCCAAAGATGATTGATCTCCAAATACTCTTGTATTTCATATAACCCTTTCCCTGTTTTTTAAAGTTTGAAGGCAAACATGCCGTTTTCTTTAATTGTAACCGAGAATTTTCTTAGTTAACTCATATATAGCATATATGTACTGTGTGAAACTAAAATGACCGGAGCTTTTTAATGAACAGACTTCTTGCTCTGTCCATTCTATTCATCATTCTTCTTAGTACAGGCTGCGCTTAAACTCAGACAACTTGGTATAGAAGAAATACCCATGTACATACGACGCGATGTGGACATGCAGATTCACATCCGGATGTCGTGGCAAAGTGGTACCTCGATAACGATTATAACTTTCTCATATTAAGCGAACACAATATCTTTATCGAACCTGCAACCTTGAACTTACCTGCAGACCGTAGCAAAGACTTTATCTTAGTGCGAGGGCAGGTAGTCACCAGCCAAAAGCACATTCACACCACGGCGATGAATAACAAAGAATTAGCACCCTGAAAATTTGACCATAAAGAGTACTTCAAAAATTATCCAAAATCACGTTCACGGCACACAAAACGCTGGTAGTCAAGCCATATTAAACCATCCTAACTACCATGCAGCTGTCAGTGCCGATGACATGCATAAAGTTAAAGGACTTTATATGTTAGAACTTTTGAATGGACACCCAACTGTATTTTCTTATGGTTATGATCCCAATAAAACCTGGGATCAGCTATTGCTGAAAGGCAAAAAGCCGAGGAAATACAAAATCCAATCAACTGAAGAAATTTGGGACGAGCTTTTATCGAAAGGAAGGAAGATTTATGGGGTCTCTTCAGGTGACACCCATAAGTTAAAAACCCGCAAACCAAAAGACTCAAATCCGGCGAGGTTGGGTGATGGTCAATTCAAATAGGCAATTGACTCCTGAGGCCCTGACTCACACAATGACGCATGGAGATTTTTACGCCAGTAATGGAGTTTTCTTAACAATCTGTGAGAAATCATCAAGTCGCTATTCTATTCAAATAGATCACGAAAGAACAATGCGAGCAATCTCTAAGAAAAATATTCCTGGCAAAGCCACCGACCCAAATTCAACAGATGGCTATCTCATAGAGTTTATTGGTGAGAGTGCTAAAGTTATTCATTCAAAGCAAAGCCTTAGTTATTCAGTCAGCTTACCGCACGGCACTAAATACCTCAGAGTCAAAGTGATTTTAACTCATAAAGGCAAACAATACTTTGCCTGGGGTCAGTCTGTATTCTTAGATGACAATACTCACTAATTTAACAATCAAAGTCTTTAATTGTCCGGGAATTATCCCTGCTTCAATTAAGAAGCTTTAAAATTTGAGACTATTGATAGCGATTTTCCAAAACAGGGAAAGTTCTCAAAAGTATATCATTAAACTACCTTCCCGCATAAAGATTTATAAGTTTGCACTTTAAGGGTATCAATTTTTAACTTTGAGTCCTTTTCTAATTAGTAAAATTATAATTTAAGATGTGACGTATGTTTAAGCTGTTAGTAGTCTTTCTAAGCCTGTGTCTGGGGTCTCTCCATGCCGAATCCAAAAAACCGGATGTCGTTTTTATTATCGTCGATGACCTCAACGACTGGGTCGGAGTCATGGGAGGCCATCCCCAAACTATCACCCCAAACTTTGATGCCCTTGCAGACCGGGGGATGCTGTTTACCAATGCACATTGCAATGCTCCACAATGCAAGCCTTCGCGCGGCAGTCTATTGTCTGGACTGTACCCGAAATCTACAGGTGTCTTCGTAAACGGCAAAGTGATTTTCCATGGTGGCAAACCACTTCCTAAAGTGAAAGTCAGAAAGAAGTCAATTCCATTGAATAAACACTTTATGGCGAGTGGATACCGCGTCGCTCTGGGAGGCAAGGTTTATCATGCAGGAAAGCCCGCAGCCGATGCTTATCTACCTCTCCAGAAAATCAAAAAGCCAACTAATGCGCCCAAGTTTTCAGCATTTGATCCTCCTTGGGATGGCTTTCCAATGGATACAGCAGATGAAACAACTGGCGATTATAAAGTTGTTGAATGGGCCAAGAAACAATGGGCTGAGAAATCCGCCAAACCTCTCTTTATGGCAGTTGGTCTCTATAGGCCACACAGACCTTTGTGGGCTCCTCAAAAGTACTTCGACAAGTTCCCAACAAAATCTATACAATTACCAGCAGCGCCAATTGAAGATGATTGGAATGATATGCCAGAATACGCTATCAAAATTGCCCGCTCTCATGCTCATAAACCATTTCACAGCAATGGAAAATTCAGTGATCATGATGCCATTCTTAACAAAGGCGGCGAGACTGAGTGGAAAAGAGTTGTTGGTTCTTATTTAGCAAATGTTTACTTCATGGATACTATGCTCGGCAGACTCCTAAAAGATTTAGAAAGTAACCCGCGTGACCGCGAAACGATCATCGTCATGACCAGTGATCACGGCTGGAACCTCGGAGAAAAGAAACACTGGTGTAAAGGTCTTCTTTGGAAGAACACTACCAATGTTCCTATGGTAATTATCGCGCCGGGTATCAGTGAAGCTAAGACTAGTTCAAAACAGCCTGTTTCACTTATCGATGTCTACCCGACGCTTTGTGATCTGGCAAATATCGAAAAACCGGCTCACCTTGAGGGTAAATCAATGGTTAATCTGGTCAAACAAACAGAAACACGTAAAGCCGCTATTTTAAGTTATGGTCCAGAAAATACCGCCATGCAAACTGAGCGTTACCGCTACATTCTTTACGCCGATGGCTCTGAAGAACTTTATGATCACTACAAAGACCCTCACGAGTGGACAAACCTTGCATCAAACCCTGAATATGCGTCTATGAAAGCTGAAATGAAAAAGTCTGTTGAGGAGTTTTTGAGGAAGTAGTTAGTGAGTGATCAGAATTCAGTAATCAGTAGAGAGCAGTCAGTTATCTGATCTAAACTGCTAACTGCTATTGGCCACGGCGTTTATTTTCATCAAACCTCTTCCAGAATTTTTCAGAAGAGGTTTCTTGAATAATACCCCACTCTAACCACCAACTGCTGCTTTTTCTGTCAAAGCCTTCAATGATGATATTCTTACCTCTAAATTGCTCCAATTCCCGTTTCCAAAGAGGACGAGGGATTGCCAGTTTTTTTAATGAGCTCAATGTTCTAAGAACAGTCAAATCCTGGCAGTGGTAAGGCATCGACAGTTCTTTAATCGGCGCTCCAGCCAGTGGTGATAAATCTTCAACTGCCGTACCGACTAAAGAGATATACTCTAACGGCATTCCTTTTAAAACCTGAATACTATTACAGGGTGACCCGATTAGATAAAATCCCTTTAATTTCAAGTGCTTTAAACCATGAATCGACTTTATACCCTCAGCTTTATAAAGCCTTAAATCTTCTACTGAGTCTGGTAAGAGCGATACTTTTAAAGGTTTGCTGACTGAATCAATATCTATTCTAAACAAAGGAGCATCCCTAAGTAAACTCAGAATAGCTGGATACTGTTTTATCGATAGGTAATACCCTCGGTATTTGGACAATTCTTTTAAATCATCCAAACTACTCATACCGAGATGTAAATGCCTAACGGCTTTAAAGTTAATGTACCGAAGAGGCACAGTGGTAGTTGAATTAAAGAGCTCGAGATGCTTGAGTTCCATCCCCTTCAAGGGCGAGTAGTCATCAATAGGATTCTGAGAAAGGCGTAATACATTAACTGGAAAGTCCTTCAATGCAGCGATATTTCTTATATCCAGCTTATCCAGATTAACAGATAATTCTCCTTCACTGACTTTAATGCGATCAAGATTTACGGTAACCCCTGGATTATCTCTTTCTATTCTAGCCTTTATGAGCTCTCTAACATTACCTTTCTTGGCTTCTGTTTTAATTTCCCTGTTAAGCGCAACAGTAGAATTTTTTCTATCTTTTTTGGTATCTTGCGAGACATTTTTCTTTGAAGCCTCTTTTGTCTCTGTAACAACTTTCGCCTCAGGAATATCATTCTTTTTGCCCTTAAAAACAACAAATACTACAACAGCCAAAACAACTAAGACAAGACCGATAATCAGGGATAAAGCTGAACTCTTCTTTTTCTTAGCAGCTCTCTTCGAACGACTGGCTTTAGGCGAACCGGTGCGATCTTTATCGACAGGAGCTTTAAATTGTTTTTTCTTCTTCACTGATACCCCTGTACTCTTCTTATTTTTGACCACTTCTAAGTCTTTTAATAACTCAGCACAATTCTGGTAGCGGTCATCAGGATCTTTTTCCATCATCTTACAAACAACGGCACATATGTTATCGGGAAGATCTGCTTTTCTTTCTTGAGGATGCTGTAGCGGTTCATTAGTATGAGCCATTAGAATAGCCATGGACGAAGGCCCGCTAAATGGCACAGTTCCGGTAAGTAGATGGTATAGAGTTCCACCCAGTGCATAAATGTCACAACGGCCATCTACAGTACTTGAATCCATTGCTTGTTCAGGAGCTATATAATAAGGTGTGCCCATGGTCGTACCGGCCATGGTTGTGCCATAATCATCACTGAGCTGTTTGGCAATTCCCAAATCCGCAAGTTTTACAAACCCATGGGAAGTTACCAGTATATTATCCGGTTTAATGTCGCGATGAATAATACCGATGTTGTGCGCTGCAGATAATGCCTCAGTTATACAAATCGCCAACTCAAGAACTTCTTCAACGGGAAGAGCGCCGCGCTGCTCAAGCAATTGCTTGGCATCAGCACCATCAATCAACTCCATAATCAGGTAATACGTGCCGTTATCATTACCGGCATCGATGACGCGAACAACATTTTGGTGATTAATCGAAGCGGCAAGTCTGCCTTCTTTTATAAAACGGTCTTCATAGTCAGGATCTTCTGCAGCTAAGGCCGGATCCAGAATTTTCACAGCTACAGGTATATTCAAACCCGGGTGCCGACTCAGCCATACAGAGCCCATAGCTCCTTTGCCTAGTTCAGCTTCCAGAGCATACTTGTCGACTTGTTGAATCATAATTTACAAAATCATACTATTTAATTGATACTGCTTTTGGACAAAAGACTGTCTACTTAACATATAGTATAGTTTTTATATATCATTTTAAACGATTCTATATACAGAATGTTCTTTTTAATATCAAGGTGACCCATTCTGGGATCAGCTAATCTGGATGTATCCTCCGAAGACTGAGAAAGTCCCGAAGGCATACAACTTTAGCTTATTTCAAGGTTTTCAGGTATTCTGCGATGTCTGCAAAATCCTGAGCTTTGCTTAAGCCCATACTTTCCGGATACAGCATCATCGAAGCTTTAAGAGGTCTACACTCTTTAATATGACGCCAGGATATTTTCTGGGTCTGACCACCAATAGTTTTAATAATCAAGAAAGAGTCGCCATTTTTGATATTCACAAAGTGCCAGGCTCTTTTAGCACCACTTTTAACCAGTCCATCGATGACTTCGCCATTCTTAAGATAAACTCTTGATGAATGATAACCGTGTGCGATGTCTTGATCTGGATTTAGAATAGCTGTCACGATCTGTTCACTTGAACGGCTCTTACCCCAACCATTTAATGATGGTCCAAAAAGAGAACCCAATTCACCCATTTTATGGCACATCGCACACCTTGCTGCACTGACTTTGCCGCGTTCAGCATCGCCTTTCAGTTTTAAAATATCTGCCATAACCGGAACATCTCTTTTCTTTGGCGGCTCAGGATGTTTGTAAGGAACAGGCTTACCCGGTTTAATCACCCCCGCTTTTTCGGCGACAAGATCACGGTCAATTAAACCATCCCATTTATTGCCATCGAAATTTAGGTTCAACCACATATGAGCATATTCTTTTTCCGGGCCATTCTGCAGGTAAAGTTTAAGCATCGCTTCCGGTGCAGCTTTGCCTTCTACAAAAGCAATAGTATCTACCGCCAACTTGCGTTGTGCTTCTGAAAGCTTAGCATCGTTTGCACGCGCCATTAATTCTGGGATAGCAGCTTCAGGGTAAAGCCGCCAGGTCATACGGGCAAACTTGTCATTCCAGGGCTGATTACTTTTCTGTGCTTTAAGGACCTTCCAAAACTCCGCTTCCTGGCCGGTAACACAAAGACCAATAGCTTCTAGGTAAGTCTTGTCCTGACCATCCCAAAGTTCATAAAGCTTTAGAAGAATACTCTGCTTATCTTTTAAGCTGAAAGTTCTCAAAGCGATCGCTACTTCACGACGTACAAGTGAAGAAGAATCTACTGCCAATTTTTGACAATATGACAGCATATCAATCCCTGCTCTTCTCAGGGCTTTGAAGGCTACCATACGGATATTTTCATCGTTATTCTTAAGTGATTTTTCACAGAGTTGCTTACCTTTGTCCCCTAAGTATGGTAGGATCCAGATAGCACGGGCAGCAATCCATTTATTTTTGTGAGTCATCAATTTCTGCAGAGCTGGCAGCACTTTCTCGCCAGCTTTCTTTAGCTTCTCAACAGCCAGGAATCGGACGTTATCCGAAGGGCTTTTTAACAGTTCAATTAAACCGGTGATCGATTGAGTATCCGGCTTCAGCTCTGGAGCTTTAAAGCCCTTAGGAGCAATGCGGTAGATGGCTCCTGAACGACTGTTATCATTGGTTCCATGACCACCAACTCTTGAGTCATACCAATCACAGATGTAAATGGCGCCATCGGCTCCCACCTCAACATCTGAAGGACGGAAATTGAAAGAGTTGCCTTTATTATTTGTCTGCACAAAATTGCTTCTTTTCATTTCATAACCAGCACCATCGGTTTTTGGAAAATACTGAAAAATGACTCTCTGAGCGGCTTCTGCAGCCAAGTACATACCGTTGTATTTTTCAGGTAATGCACCGTTTTCATAAAAGGCTACACCAGTTGGTGAACCACTACCATAGACATCTCCGGAAGGCATAAAACCTGGATCTTCCTGACGCCAGTGAGCCACTGGAATACTTTGTCCCGGACGACGACTGGTCTCCCAGGAAATCATCCCGTTTGCAGAGAAGAAACCAGCACTGCCATACTCAAGAACATAGCTATTACGGCAAGCTGGCGGATCATCATTATCACTCTGGAAAATTTCACCCAGGGAATTCACCGTATGTTCATAAGAATTACGCATGTTGTGTCCAACAATTTCAACGTTTGTCCCATCTGGATTCATGCGACCGATAAAACCACCTACCCAGATGTAACCATCATCACTTTTCATACCGGAGATTTCTACGCCTCTTTTACCTCCACCGCGATAGGAAGAGCCAATTCTGAAAGTCCTACCCGATTTATCAGTAAACTCAGCGCCGCAATTACCTTGATTGATATACCATTTACCAGACGGGCCAGCGGTTCCAGCATGTAGGGAATGATCGTGATTCTCACCAAAGAAACCGGTAAGCAGAACTTCTCTCTTATCGACTTTCGGGTCAAACTTCAGGTTATTATCGACATCTGTATAAATGAGTAATTCCGGTGGCTGAGAAACGAGAATTCTATTGCCGAAAACCGCGATTCCCAGCGGAGCTATCAAGCCCGGCTCCTGAACAAAAACGTCACTCTTATCGACTTTTCCATTCTAATCTGTATCCTGCAGAACGACAACGCGATCGCCTTTAGGATTCCGATTGCGATAACGGCGATAGTTGACACCCTCCGTCACCCACATGCGACCATGGGCATCCATATCCATATTTGTCGGATTATAAAAATGCGGACTCCGTGACCAAACAGTAACTTCGAGATCCTCAGGAACTTTTAAGAAAGAGGTATCGACTAACTCAGGCTTTGTGACATCTCCTGTCTGAGCCGCTTTTCTTTTCTTCTCGTTTTCCTTTTTCTTAGCCACAAGAGCATAGTGGGCTTTTTGATTGTAGTTGGCCGGATCTTTCGGGCGCAACATTGCCGGCATTTTTAGGATTTCATAAGTAGAAGGTTTCTTGAGAGGCGTACGCGGTTTGCCATCTAGGTTTTGATTCAGTTGTTCGTCAGTGATTGGTGCCGAATGTACACCATTTGCAGGGACTTCTACTCGAGCCGTCCAGGCGATAGCATTGAGCACCATTTTGCGCAGATCATCAATGGCCCAATTATGGTGAAAGTGTCCACCGCTGAAACCGACACCACGACCACCTTGTTTAGGATCACGGCACCACATAAGAGTCTGACGTTTGCCAAAACCGTTATCGCCATGCACATTCCACAAATTGTTATAACGAGTCAACCTTTCTGAAGTCAGCATGGAATCTACCAGTGAATAACACTCCTGACAGTCTTTCGGGAATCGCATATTGTAGTAAAATTCATCGTTAGCGATAACCGGCTTAGAAATACCGCGGCTGACCGGGTGACCTTTTTTAGGAACCAGATCAGCAGTCCAATGAGGGTTAACAGACCAACGATTTTCAAAATAGCCGCCAATCCATGGCAGAAAGTACTTTTGGCCAACATTTTTTGACGGGTGAACGCCATAGTGAATAAACATGATACCCATGCCAGCTTTAATTCTCTGATCAAGAACTTTGAGTTTATCTTCACTAAAGCGGCCTCCGGCATCGGCGTAGACAATCACAGAGTCGACATCATCAAACTCTTTTAAATCCTCCGGCCAGATATTGATGACCTTGGCAGCAATTCCAAGCTTACTTTTATTGAGAGCATCGGCCAGTAAAAGTGAACCGGCGCGGTGTTCATGTTGTCCAGGCCCATGACTTCTTTTCCCGGCAAGGAATAAGACTTTTTTCTCTTTCGCTTCAAGAGAATAGGCAAAAGCGATAAGTAACAACAGGCTTAATCTAAAAGTGTTTTTAAACAATTTTGTTCTCCGATTTTTCACACATTCGCTGTGAAGTCGGAGTCCATTGAAGATTCTTGCGCTATTTTTGAGAAAAATTTAAGAAAACGACACTCGCAACAAGCTACAAGGTATTAAACGTTCTCGTACTCGTTAATCGTACACCTGCACGAAGATCAAAACGGGAACGGGAACGGGAACGGGAACGGGAACGGGAACGGGAACGGGAATAAAAAAAAGCCTCCCGGCATTAACACCGGGAGGCAAATTATAAATCTATTATTTTCTCTTTTTACGTTTGGAATCCATAGATTGAATGTACTCCACCAGATCAGCAAACTGCTGCAAGTTTAAACCGTCGACGAGATGCAGGGACATCATATTTAAACCCGGAGCAACTTTACTCACTTTTTTAGCATCAAGCTTTGTCGCCATTCCGGTAATATTGTGAAGAGTTATCAGCTTCGCATCTTTCTTAACGATTGTACCAAGGTGACTCGAACCGTCTTTCATGGTGACATTTACCCATGACTTGGCAATTGTCGCTCCCGGTCTGATGATCGCTTCTGCAAGATCAGCTTTAGACATATTTCCCAACTTAGTGAGATCTGGACCTTTTATTGGCTGACCAACTTCAATATTGTGACAACCTATACAGCCGACATTCTGAATCATCTTCTTACCCGTTGATGCATTGCCTTTGTGTTTGGATAAGTAGACAAGAACATCCTCAATAGCCGTTTCACTCATTTTCATCTCACCCGGCTTTTTAGGGCCTTTAGTAGCAACTGCTTTTTTAGGGCCATCCAGAAGAACGCGGTTTTTGGTCATTTCTGCCATTGCCAGTTCTTTTTCTTTGCCACTCAGTGTATTCAGATAAGTTTTTAAGGTATCTGCTATTTTCTTAGACTCAGACCAGCCAACCGGCTCATAATAAGGTCCCGTAGGATCAGGACGAGTCTTCCACCAGGTCGACCCATCCCAGTCAACATCTGTTTGCTGTAGACGCATAAGAACGCTGTAAACCTGCTTCTTCAGCTTGGCATCGGCGCTGCTTAAGCGAGCAATTAAAGCATCGACGATCTGTTCATCATGCATAAACTTCATAGCATATAAAGCCGCTGACTGTAGCTTGGCATCGCTACCATTTAAAGCATTTATGAGGGCTGCATTAGCTTTCATATTAACCAAAGATTGTCTGGCAACGTGTGGCAGAATGCTCACTGAATATGGCGTCGAACAAACTGTCTTGGCATCTTTAGAACTTGTCTTTGGGGCCGTATTACTGACTGCAAACTGAATTGAGGAGCCCTTGTGCGCTCCAGAGGAAAAAGCTCCTGTAGCAACAAACTGTTTCGCTCCATTAGGTAACTTATACTCAATCACTGATTTAACATGAGTTCCTATGCCATTCAACTTTTTACCTTTGAGATCCGCTAAAGGTTTGCCCTGGCAGTCTTTATTAATGAGAGTTTTCCCCCAACCGCCTTTGGCTTTCTTCCATTTCAATTTAGTTAAGTCTATGACTTTACCATTCGCTAAAATAACTTTTGGGTCAACCCAGGCAGCATGATGCCCTCCTTTACCACCGCCTTTATTCACCTCTAGAACCAATGTTCTAAAACCAGTAATATCAAATTTCATCGCTACTGAATCGGCTTTACCGGCAGTAAGCTTAGCTGATTTTTGAACCTTAGCGCCAGGAGTTTCTGCTTTTTGAACACCAAGAGTATTCTTTGGTGGAGGGTTAGCCACAGAAATCAACGCCGAGGCAGATTTCAGATCACCAATGCGGCCAAGTGCCACAGCTGCGGCAACTTGAACTCTTGGGTTCTCATCCCGTAGGTATTGACTGATTAATTTTACATTTGCCTTTTTGCTGTAACTCTTACGGTCGGCCATCATGCGAATTGCATGCTCACGAATATCTTTTTGATAGCTCAATTTTTCTAAAACAGGTAGAGATTTTTCGCCGGCTAATTGTCCAAGTGTGTAAACTGCTGCCGCTTTCGACTCTAAGCTTTTAGCCGATTGCGCCAGACTAATTAGTCCTTTAATGTAGGAAAGATCTTTACGCGCCAAGATCTCTTGCTGAGCATAAACCCGCGCAGTAAAGCTTTCAGAATTTATATGATTAAGAAGATCTTCTTTGGAAGCCTTACTCAACTGTGGAAACTCTTTGAACTTCCAGCCTTTAGGTACATAGCGTTCTACATAGCCTTTACCAGGATTGCCCTTGTAACCGGCACCGGCCCAGGCAGCTACGTACAAGCGACCTGACGCATCGACATCCAGGTCTGCGACCTGTGAAACTTTCAAGAATGCCTGGGGCTTATCAGTAAAAGAAGCGTTATCTGGAGTGATTCCATGGATGAAAACAGTCGAACGGCCCCAATCTGCCATCAACGCTTTGTTATTGTAGGCGTCAGGCCAACCCGGCTCTTGTAAAAACAGCGCTCCTGTTCCAGAACCACCGCCATACATTCCCAAAGCTGGAAGCATGTCTTCTTCAAAGTTTTTGTAAAGGCTTGGATAGCCATACTCACCAGACTGAATGTAGTGACTGAAACGAATCCACCAGCCTACACCATCATTAGTATTTTCTCTGGAAAAAACGTTCATGAACGGGTCTATAGCGACGTCGTAAACATTTCGCGTACCATGAATAAACATTTCCAATTCGCTGCCATCTGGACGAACGCGGGCTACACCTCCACCATAACAGGTCAGTTTTTGACCATCTGTACCTTCAGCCTCAACAAAACCAAAGTCACCCACTGAAATATACAGCCAGCCATCGACTCCAAGACGCAAACCATTTGTACAGTGATCGGCACCTCGATCCTGAATAAACTTCGGATTGCCAATTCCTTTGACCAACAGTTTACCAGGACCATCAGCAACACCGTCATTATCAGCATCTGTGAAAACAGTGATATCCTGATTATAAGGTTTGTTGTCCTTTAGGTTACAGTGAAGAACGATCACTTTGTTGCCAATGACAACAATACCACGAGGGTTATCTATCTTAACAAAATCGGTAACTTCGTCTGCCTGGCCATCATTATTTGTATCGCGAAGGCGCTTAACTAAACCTTTGTTAGGAGCTTTCCCCAAAGAACCCTGTTGATCGACACCGACAAATACATCACCATAAGGAGATGCTGCTAATACAGCAGGTGAAGGAGTTTTGGTATGATCAGAAAACTTTGTCTTATCTAAGTCGGAAGCGGCCCAGGCCGGGGTCAGAAAGGTGGTTAATAAAGTTGATAAAATTACCTTTTTCATTTTTCTCACTTATATGTTATTTAACATCAACATCACGGCTAATTCTGCAGCGTGTTCTTTAAAAAATCAACATTATTTTCAAAAGATACAAGGAATGCTCGCGTTATTACAATTTTAACGAATACCTACTTTGTTGCCAAGCCCTTCTAAAACTTTAAAAAGTACTACTCATGAGAATTAATAATGATGCCGCCTAATCAAAAGCTCTTTGAGCTTTTTCTCAGGCATGGTGGTATACACTTCGAAGTGAACACTGGGAATGGAGTTCCTCTGTAATACTCCAGAATCCAAAAGCGCTCCGGTCGCTTCAAAAGTCTCATATCCTACAGGAATATCCCAGGCAATTATCGAAGTGGCATGTGCCGAAAGACCGACTTTTAGATCTTCTCCTTGAACTGTCAGAGGTCCACCATGGTGATCAAGGTTCTTGTGAATCCTCATAGATCCGGCCTTGGCAATGGTCCATGGCAGCTCAGTTAAATCCAAAGAGCCATTGATCCCAATTAATCTGGGCCGTATCCAAGCAGCATGGTCAAAGCGGTTGTTTATGCCACCATTGCCGACTACCAGGTAAAGTTTCTTGGCTCCTTTGATATTTACTTTAATAGGGATCTGATGGCCAGGAGTGCTTTTATCAATCAAAGGACTTTTATAGAGAGATTTATCGCTCTTTTGAACAACAAACTGGTTTTTTCCACCAGCCGAAGCGAAGTGAGATGCCGGTACCAGAAGACTGTCTTTTTTATGCTTAAAACGAACTTCTCCTTCTGTTACATCAAGCAAAGAAGAAACGTCCGATGAAGTCAAAGTAAAAGAAGTCCCCAGAACTTCACATTTTGAATGCTCGGTGATGATCTCCATCTGCTTACCGGGCTTTTGTTTTTCAACATCTGCTTTTAAAAGTCCAGAAAAAAGCTCTACCTTTTTTTGGCCATTTACATCCGTTAAACGAACAAAGGAATTATCAACAAACTGCAGCTTTGAGCCATCGAGATACTTAAGAGTTACCTGACTGTTACCCTGTACATAGAACTGATCTCCAGAATAAAGTTTGTCGCCACCTTTTAAGTTTATCTTATCTTCACCACGCACAATAAAACTAAAACCTTTTGTATCTGTCACACTGGCTATTTCAACAGATTTCAATTCTGGAGACTGCAGGGAAAAATAAAGAATTGGTAAAAGAATTGCCTGCGCAGCAATAGCTCCTAAAAGCCAAATAGGGAAAGCTTTCGGAGCTTTAGGCTCTTGTGATAACTCCGATATTACCTTGTCTTCCAAATCGTCGCTGGATAAAGCCAGTTCACTAACCACTGCCTCTTCGAGGTTTTGATACTGACTGTGCTGTGAACAATAGGTCAGTCCTTTGAATTCAAGGGCTTGTTGCAACTCATTTTTAAAATCTTCATGTTCCTCGACAAGACGCTGTAACTCGGCAAATTGAACTTCGCTTAATTCGCCATCGAGGTACTTCTCTATTAAGTTTTTGTATTCTTGCTTCATGAACTTTCTATACAGGTTTTAAGTTTCTTTTTAAGACGGAATAATTTTGAGCTAATGGCATTTTCCGTACTGCTCAGTCTTTCCGCCAGGCTGATCACTGTTTCGCTGTTAAAATAACGAGCCATCATTAAACTCTTTGCTTCTTCAGGAAGTTTCTGCAAACAACTTTTAAGTTTGTTGATTTTTGCTTCATTTATTTCGGCAAATGCTCTATCACAAGTACTGAGAGAAGTTTGTATTTCCATTTCATAAGCAGACTTAAGGTTTGATTGTGAATACTGCTTACGGAAATGATCCATTAATTTATTACGGCTGATACTGAGAAGCCAACTGCGAAAGTCAGCTCTATGCTTATAACTTGCCAAAGCTTTAAAAGCACTGACAAAAACAACTTGTGAAAGATCTTCTACAGCGTGGAAATCATTTAAACGAGAGGCCAAAAAAGCCCGTATAGAGGGCGCGTACTCACGTACAATCAAACGGTACGCCTGATGATCTCCAGCTTTACTTTGCTTAATTAACTCTTCTAAATCCATCGCAAGACTCTTCTACTTTTAAAAACAAGTCGCACTCATTATATGAATATTGCGCTGTTTTTGAAAAATATTTTGATTATCTGCAGAAGAAGTTCCTATATCACTTTCACCGCTTAGTAAAAAAGCCAGGTTTAATCCTTCTGATTTCTTTGTTCTGATAAATTCATTGCTTTTTCCCAGAGTGTGAAAGATAATTGCTTTATCGCAAGTTAAACAATATATGATAAAAGAAGATCTTTTCAGCAAAACATATTTGGATGCAATTGAAGTAAAGGGTTCCATAGAGTCCAGCGACCTCAAGAAGGAACTTCGTTGCCTTGAAGAGCGCTATATTGTTAAATCTCTCATTGCTGAAGGCGCCGCCAAAAAAGTCTTTTTGGCTTTTGATAAAATGATGAACCGCCACGTTGCCCTGGCAAAAACTAAACCTGAATCCCACGATCAGGTCAACGATTTCATCAATGAGGCCAGACTTTCTTCAAATCTTGAGCATCCCTATATCGCCCCAGTTTATGACCTGGGTTTTGATAAAGATAGCGAAATATTTTTTTGTCATGAAACTCTATGATGGTCGAAATCTTCATGAAGAACTCCTAGCTAGTGTAAAGAACGATAAAAAGGCATCATTTACTTTCTCCAGTATAGGTCTATGAAAAAGGTGCCGCTCTTTCTGTATCATATTCTTTTATATGAGTAACTGAAGTTTTGCACTTGAGATCTAAGCTTAAAATAACGATTATTTAAGTTGGAGACATAAGCCATTTTCTCTTCAAATCGAAGCGTAAGCCTTGATTCCTTTTACCGCTTCCAAAATAACAGTGAAATCAACTGGCGTGAGATACCGATCAAACTTGTCAAAAAAACTTCTGAGTTGTTCGGTAACAGATACAATTGATTCTCTAAGCTATTTAGTTCTTGATGACAGCTTGATCGCTAAAAGTGGCCGCAAAATTGAAGGCGTCAGTAAAGTACATGATCATACAAGTAGCCGCTGGAATCAAGGTTATAAGTTTTTAGGTTTGTCAGTCATTCGTTGAGGCCTTCGCTGTAACCTTGGTTTTTGTTTAGTTAGTAGAGCTAAAAAGAAGGCCAAGGCCGCCAATTAATCACAGCTTAGCAAGCATTCCCGTGAATTAACTGAGGACAAAATAACTCTTGCCTGCCAACTGACCGGCAGGGCGGTCTCCAAGGGGATAACTGCAGAAGGAGCTGAAGCAGTACCTTGCCATAGCACGTTGCCAGTCAACTAAATTCAATTTCAAATCGCCCACATGAGCACTGCTTGCATGCGCCATGCTATGTTCAGTTTCTATAAGAATAACAATGATTTATCGACACTCGGTTAATTATTTAGAAATCAACGCCAGAGAATAAATGATATCGCAACTGTTGACTATTATTGGCTGCAAATTGAAGAAGTCATACTATGGATTGCTGAAGTCATTGGAGGCGCTGAAAATGTTACAATTAAAGAGCTCTTAAAATCTGCAGAGTATCTCGAAATTAAGGCAATATTGAATCAGGAAGTACAGTTAAACCAAAGATTAGGAACTCAAATTAGCCCGATGAAATCAATTCAAGAAGTTGCTTAAAGCGGTTAACAATATACTCAAAAATGAAGTGAAAAACTTAAGCCAATCATTTAAACTAAAACAGCCTTTCCAGTGATTATCAAAACTCACCTGAACTGAGTCTAGTAAGAATTTAATAGCCATTAACCTTCAACATTTCATCTTACCCTGTGACTAGACTTTTGTCTTTTGCGTATCTGTCTACAAAAAACTGCAACTATAGACCAATAAAACAGATAAGTAGAATCAGAACATGAACGATACATTCCCAAAACTAAGTTCGATTAAAGTCAAAAACTTTCGTTGTATTGGTAACGAAGAAGTCACTATTGACTTAGATAACACGCCGATTCATCCAGGTAAAAAACATCCTGCAAAAAATACAATTCTAAGAGCCTATGAACTTGCTGTTTCAAGTAAAGAAATGACAATTGACGACTTTCACAAGAAAGAGATTGATCCAGATAATTTACCAGAAGTAGAAATACACACCTTAGTAGATACAGAAGTCATTCCAAAGCAAGGCTCACAGTCACTACCTTCGGGCAAAAATATCTTCCTCGTCAAAGAACGCTGGAAATGGCAAAACATAAATGCCAAGCCAAAAAGAGTGAGTTGGATGGAGACGAGAACAAAGTAATTTAGCTATGAATCTCATACAACCACCATTTTCACTGTAGGGAGCGAACCTGCTTCCGAAGCATATCCAAAGTATTAACCAAGATCTCACCTATAAGCTATTGGGAAAATGTCATTACCGATTAGCTTATAAAGGCATGATGTGATTAACTCTCAAGGAATACAATGGACTATAACGGCACTCTTAGAAAGATGAATAATCAATACGACGAAGCAACCGGCGACGTCACTTACCACCTCAATCTGGATAATGAGTCTGTTTGTAATTTAAATGATGCCATTGGTAAGGAAGTTACCTTGTCTTTCAGCGGTAAAATCTTTTGTACTGGCTGTGGTAAAAAAATCCGTAAGACTTACAGCGATGGTCTCTGCTACCCATGCATGATGTCACTGCCACAAGCAGATATGTGTATTCTTAAACCGCACACCTGCCACCATCACAAAGGTACTTGCCGTGACCCTCAGTGGGGTTTAGATAACTGTTTCAAGCCACACACACTTTACCTTGCCCGTAGCAGTTCCATAAAGATTGGTATAACTCGTGGCACAGTGCCTTTTGGTCGTTGGATGGATCAAGGTGCCATAGAAGGTATGGCTATCGGTTCATTCCCGAATCGCCGTGAAGTAGGACTAGCAGAATACTCCGTGTCTGAGAAAATGTCCGACAAAACCAACTGGCGAAAAATGCTTACAAATGATGTGACGGATGTTCCTTTTGAAGATTATATCGACATGGCTAAAGCAACTCTCGATGAGGAACAAAAAGAACATCTTATCGAAGAACCAAAGTCCTATAAATTAAATTACCCGGTAACAGCTTATCCGGAAAAAGTAAAATCATGCAACCTGACGAAGATGCCATTTATCAGTAAAGTTCTTACTGGCATAAAGGGACAGTATCTACTCTTTGACAATGAAGTTTTGAACTTGCGTTCACATGCCGGTTTTGAAATTGGTCTGACCGTCGAAGGATAATTAAATGAAAATTGACGGTACTGATGATCCCAACAGCTGGGAAAAAATTTACCAGACAAATGATGCTGGCTGGGACATCGGCAAACCAGCACCGCCATTTGTCTCACTTCTTGAAAGACCTCCAAGCTGGCTGAGTCAGGGAAAAATCGCCGCTTTCGGGGCGGGTCTGGGTCACGACGCTGTCTATTTTGCGAAAAATGGTTTTGCTGTCACTGCTATTGATTTTGCTCCTAGTGCTGTAAAAGGCATTAAAAAATATTCTGACTCAAATGACAAGTTGACTCCATTCCTTGGAGATATTCTCAATCTTCCTGACGATTTCGAAAGCTCTTTCGACTACGTTCTAGAACACACCTGTTTTTGTGCTATACCTCCTGAGAATCGCCCAAAGTACGTCGAATCTGTCAAAAGTATTTTGAAACCAGACGGAATCCTGTTTGGACTTTTTTATCGCTTTGATCCAGCGGACGATAAAGGACCGCCTCACGCTACTTCCGAAGAAGAGGTTAAAGAGTTATTTGAAAAAGATTTTGAGATTTTAGATTGGCATACACCAAATAACTCTCATGGCAGACGTAAAACCAGAGAAAGATTCATTGCATTTAAGGTAAAAAAATGAAACAACTACTACTTTTTCTCTCACTTCTTCTTACTTCTTGCACTTCAATAGAGTTTATTTCAACTAATCCAGATGACAATACCACCGTGGTTACCAGTGTTGAAAAGTCCCTCTTTCATGAGCAAGAAAAACTGAGCCTGACTCTTTCTGAGAACAATGGCGGTGAGATCAAAAGTATAAGTTGGAAAGGCAAAGAAATACTGATGGAGCCGATCTCTGAAAATTTCCCTGAAGAGCATGATGATTTTAAGAAGCAAAACGCTCTTCTTATGGATGATAGTAGCGGCTTGCTTATTATCGATGTACGCAAAAGTAGAGCTTATTCATTTCGTCGATCATTTAACGTATCGTATAATGATGATACTGACGAATATACAGTTGAAGTTATCTACAATGTCAAAAACTACAGTTCAGATAAAGAACTTAAGTACCAGTGGGAATCTTTTATGAAGCTAAAGGAAAAACCAGAACACTACCTCATAACTGGTGATTGGTCTTCATCAAATTTAAAAAGCATTGCACAGAGTGATTTACCTTTAAACGGCAACTTGATCGTAAAAATCCCAGGAAAAGACCAATTAACTCTTAAAATAGTTGCATCAAAAGTCAAAGACTTGATTCTCAATTTAAAAAACCTGGGTCAGGAAACAAAAATAGCAACAGGAAAACAGCAAGCCTTAAACAGTAAGGGCAGAATCAGTTGGAAAGTTCAGTATATTTTTAAAGAGAATCTTTAGCATTCGCAGCTAAAACTGTGCAACGCTTGATTCCCTCACTGGCCGCAGAAGAATTCGGATTCCTTCTCAAAGCAGCTCGGTAAGCTTCTACCGCACTTTCAAAACGCTTGCGTCTTTCATAAACAATTCCCTGCAAACAGTAAGCTTCTGGAGATGTTTTATCTACTGCAAAGATTACGGCTAAAAGCCGGCTGGCATTGTCTATTTTATTCTCACTGATTAAATTAGCAGTAATTATTAACAACTCTGGAACTTGTGTCGTCAAAGCTTCCAATTCCATTTCATGAAATGGCATGGACTTACCTTTGCTTAGCTGCTGCAAATTTTCATCGTACTGATATTGAATTATTTTTAATTGCTTCTCGGTATCTAAATCTTTAACGTAAGACACCACACTCATAGTGATAATCAACAAAATGACCATTACAAAAAGTGAGTTCCTATTGAGCATCAAACCAAACTGACGCAAGTGACTGGCATCTTCTGCGACTGTCGCAAAACCACTCATATAACTACAAATATCTTCTTGAAGCTTTTTAACATCCTGATAACGGTTTTCAGGCTCTAAAGCCATCGCTTTCATGGTTACAGCTGACAGACTTTCTGAAATTTGATGACTGGGAATATGCGGCAGCTTATGGTCTATAGAACAAGGTAATTTAGCAGGAGCTACAATATTGCCATTCAACACCACATTAAATAAAGTCGGCACGTCCTGTTCTCCACAAGGCAGTTTTAAAGCAAGGATATAATATAAAATCCCCCCCAAAGCGTAAATGTCCGTTCGAGCATTCACGTCATCGTTTTCTCCACGAATCTGTTCGGGAGCCATAAAGGCTGGTGTTCCAAAGACATTGCCCGAATGCGTCGTTAAGTGAGCGTCCTTACCAGAATAAGTTTCTGCCAGTGGTGCGACATCAACATCAAACATTTCGTTATGGGTGCGAGTTAAGCTTTCTTTATCTTGAACTTTGGCTATTCCCCAATCCATGATCAATACTTCACCGAAGTCTCCGATCATTATATTATCAGGTTTAAGGTCCCGGTGAATAACCCCTTTAGAGTGTGAAAAAGCAACTCCATCACAAATCCTTAGAAAAATATTTAATAATCGAGTCAAAGGAAACTTTGCCAGGTACTCTTTGTCATCAGCAGCGAGCTTGTCGAGGACACAACCAAGGCTGTCTCCTTGAACATACTTCATGGTATAGTAAATATCATCGTTTGTATCACAACTGATTTCGTGAACCGGGATAATATTGGGATGTTCTAGATTCGCAGTAACTTTAGCCTCATGGAGCAAACGCACTAAAGATTGCTCTTCATTGTCTGCATTTACAGCCATCTTCATAGCAATTTCACGACCAGTATTGGCATCAGTCGTCTTGAAGATTGTACCCATGCCGCCGCGATTGACCACAGAAAAGCCTATGTAGCGCTTTCCTGCCTCTCTATTGGCCTTCAGGTCATTAAACTGACTTTCTTGCTCTTTCGGCAACTGAATTGTAGTATGTGAGCATTCTTCGCTCATCGTTCCTTTCCATCTTAATTACCGTCCCCTTTCTAAATAAGTTTACAAAAATTTGAGAGGCAATGCAATTCTTTAAGAAGAGTCCGATGTCTAGAGGAAAGTGTTAGTTTTCAGTATTTTATATTCTCGAAGCCATCACTTATCATGATCTCGAGTTCATCTTTAAAAGATATAAAATTATGTAATTCTTTTTGATTACCTATCAAACTGGCAACTCCCGCGATCTTTTCCGAAGTCAGAGAAAAGGCAGAGTATCCTGCTTTCCAAGTAAAGCCCTTAAAATATTGATCTTGAACCCAGTTTTGCGATTCTCTTTTTAACTGCTGAACTACTTGAGACACAGATAACTCATGGCGAATTCTGATCAAAATGTGAAGATGATCTACCAAGCACTCTGCTTCTATTAACTGACAACTTTCTTTGATACAACAAATTTCGAGATAATCAGTTAACCTCTTATTGAAATTACTGCTTAGTTCAAAGCCATTATCCGTTATGCAGAAGATTATATGTAGTATGGTGGCATTGTTCATTTAACAAATCAGCCTTTTGTTATCGTTAATTCAAAGGTAACGAAAACGCGCACATAAAGCCAGACTTGATTTGTTAAAAAACTGTTAGATAAATACTTATGAATAAGCCGCGCTGGCTACGAAAACACTTTTAGGTGAATCTTCAGACAGCAGCATCCACTCTATGTCTTTATAACCTGCTTCTGTAAACCACTGAGTTAACTGTTCTTCCTCAAAACCCAGCCAAAGAGAACCATACTTTCGACGAACACTCTCATCTTCATGTTTCATCTGGTCCACAACAACAATTCTGCCTCCAGGCTTTAGACTGGCTTTAAGATCTTTTAAAAGTGTCGCAGGGCTAGCGACCTGGTGCATTACAAAATGTAAAAGTAAAGCATCTGATTGATCTACTTTGCCGCTGATATCATTTAAATCTGAGCAGATATACTCAACATTTTCGATCCCAAGCTGATCACAACGTTTTTTCGCCATATCAATCATTTGCTCAGAATGATCTACAGAGTAAACCTTCGAGGCAAACTTTGAAAGAAGAGGTAGCATTATACCTGTTCCTGATCCAAGGTCCGCAACAGTTAACCCTCTGGGAGTCAGAGCGGCGATAGAGAACATTGATGCTAATGGGCTGTGTAAATCCGCACTAATTTCATCCCAATGTTCTGCCATATCACTGGCAAACTCAAGACTCGTTTCAGCTCTTTTAGTAATAGTGTCGGCCAAACGACTCAGGTCACTATGAGTCTGAGCGCATATAGATTCTATATATGACTTAAGAACCAGCATATCGCTATTTAAAGAACTGAGAGAATAATACATCCTCGTGCCATCACGGCGATCTTTCACAAGGCTTACCTGTTTCAAAGTTGCCAGGTGACGACTGATTCTCGGCTGTGGCATTTGCAGTATTTCACAAATTTCCTGAACATTCAGCTCTTCTTTGTGTAAAAGTCTGATCATACGAAGACGCGTTTCGTCTGCTATAGCTTTTAAAATGAGTGAATGTTCTTCATCATTCATGTGTAATTTACCGGCCTGTTTTTAATATTCGGAATTTCCTAATCTGCACTTCATTAAAACATAATCAATCGTGATTTATTTTTTTCCGATCAAGCTGAAATAAATACAAAGCTATGTAGTATATGAGGAATTGAATTTTTAGATTTTTATACGGATTACAAAATGATTGATATTAAACAACTTCGCGAAGATGCCGAAACCTTCAGAAAAAAATGGTTAAGCCGTGGACTGGAAGTCGATGTCGACGATATTCTCGCTAAAGATAAAGAGTGGCGTGAAACTATTACTAAAGCTGAAGAGCTCAAATCTGTAAGAAAAGATGAGTCTCAAAAAATCGGCCAGATCAAAAAATCCGGCGGTGATGCTACAGAACAAATGGCTGCGGTCAAAAAAATTGGCGATGACATAAAAGATCTTGATGATAAAGCCAATGAACTATCTTCTGAAATTCACAATACTCTACTTAGCCTGCCAAACCCACCTGCGGACTGTGCTCCCGAAGGTAAGTCAGAAGACGATAATCCATTCGTTAGAGACTGGGGTACCAAAGCTGAATTTGACTTTGAGCCACAAGCTCACTGGGATCTAGGTGAAAAACTGGGGATTCTCGACATGGAACGCGGCGCAAAAATAAGCGGTAGTGGTTTTGCCCTTTACCGTGGTGCCGGAGCACAACTTGAAAGAGCCCTGATCAACTTCTTCCTTGACCGTCACACAGAAAATGGTTACCAGGAAAACTGGACGCCTTTCATCGTGACTCCAAAGACTATGACTGGTACAGGCCAACTTCCTAAGTTCCACGACGATCTTTACTACTCTGAAAAAGATGACGTTTACCTAATTCCTACAGCTGAAGTTCCAGTTACGAACATCTACGGTGGCGAAATCCTCGAAAATGTAGACCTTCCGAAGTACATGTGTGCTTATACTCCATGTTTCCGTCGTGAAGCTGGTGCTGCAGGTAAAGACACTCGCGGTATTATTCGTGTTCACCAATTCAACAAAGTTGAAATGGTCAAACTTGTTGAGCCTGATCAGAGTTACACTGAGCTTGAGCTTCTTGTTGCAGATGCCGAGCAGCTTCTACAAAACCTTGGTCTTCACTACCGTGTAATCGAGCTCTGTACTGCGGACATAGGTTTCAGTGCAGCAAAGTGCTACGACATCGAAGTATGGGCACCAGGCATCGGCCGTTACCTTGAAGTCAGTTCATGTTCCAACTTTGAAGATTTCCAGGCAAGACGTGCTAACCTGCGCTACAGAACGGAAAAAGGTGCCAAACCTAGTTTCCTTCACACTCTAAACGGATCTGGCCTTGCACTTCCTCGTTGTGTTGTCGCCATTATGGAAACATACCAGCGTGAAGATGGCACAATAGAAATACCGGATGTTCTTGTTCCTTACATGAACGGTAAAACAGAGATTACTCTAGACTAAGAATTTTAACATATTCTGCATAGCAGTGTTCAAAAGTCACTCTTTTGACACTGCTATTTTTTTAGGAACTGATGACTTACCACAAAGAATACCTCTGACTACTGATCACGGTTTAACAGCCTCGCAATTCCAACAAATGTCGTACTGTTCCTCAATTTCTTCCTGACAACTTTGACAAGTCCACAATGGCACTGAGCCAGGTTCCGATCCCCTTAAGCGGTCACGTATAACAAAAGCCTTTTCTTCAAATTCATCTGCAACATAAATTTCCACGTAGCAGGAAGTCACAGGTACTTCACCGGATAATTGTGAAAGATTTTCATTATTTAGGGTACAAGCTATCCCTTCACTCTCCAAAGCCGAGCGTAGAATGTAAATGCTGTGTGGGTATGGCGATGCATCGATCAATTTCATGGCTATCTCCTCCTTTCACAAAAATATAATCACAAAATCCCCAATTGTAAGCTTTAAACCATTCACCATGAGCGTACACAGACTGTCAAAAGCTACTTTGTACTTAAATCTTACCACAAACCCTGCTCCATTGCCGATAGAATCTCTAAGTAAGCCATACGAAGTATTTGCTTCTCTATAAAAAATCGCTTACTATTAACTTAATTGATCTAAGAATGTTGTTGTAAAAATGAAGTTAGTGTTTATGGCCAGCCTTTTCGGCTACCTTGCCTATAGTGCTTTGACAGGGAACTCTCCTGTTGCTGTATTCTCCGGTGGCAGTGGCTATGTTGTTTATTCAACACCAGTTTCAATCAAGACTGCACCAAAACAAAGCATGACTTTTATGGGTGAATTTGAATTCAAAGGTTATACGCTTAAGCCTTTGGCTGAATTCGACATCATTGCCCGGGTATTAAGTCGAAAATACTATTCAAGTGACAAAGAAGCTGATTTATGCCCTGTAGACCTGGCCTTAGGCTGGGGCCCCATGTCACAAGATTCAGTCATACGTAAAATTGACATTTCCCAACGAGGCCGCTGGTACTTTTGGGAGACCTCTAGCTTTCCTGTTCCTAGACGTGAAATAGAAACAAATAGTGCAAATATGCACATTATCCCTGCCAATAAACAAGTTGAAGAAAAGCTCAAACATATCAAGAACGGCCACATTATAAAAATCACCGGCTTCCTTGTTGAGTGCCGCCAGGATCACTGGAAATGGCGCAGCTCAACTTCCCGAAACGACACCGGCAATGGTGCCTGCGAAATTATTTATGCCGAAGACATAAAAATCAAAAAAACTAAATAACCTTCATCATTCCCCACAAGCTTTAGCAAAGACATATCTTGACAATTCCTTTCGACAACACTTATTAATCAAGGGAACTTTACCTATGCGAAAGTTTCAAATATTTTTTCTATAAGAGATCAACTCAAAGGATAAATCATGTTCGTTCACACTGTATTTTTCTGGCTTAAAAAAGACCTTACGGAGGCACAGCGCGAAGCCTTCCAGGCAGGTGCAAATACTTTAACTGACATTCAACCAAGTGTTGCAGCTTACCTTGGTAAGCCGGCTGATACAGAACGCCCTGTCATCGACAACACTTATGACTTTTCTCTCACATGCGTCTTTGAAAACAAAGCTGATCACGACGCTTATCAAGTAGATCCCGTCCACCTCGAATTCATCGACAAGCATGCCAAAGACTGGGCCCGCGTTGTCGTTTACGACGCAGACTAAAAGCCTCTTTGGGGAACAGCCTCTGTTCCCCAAAATCATTATTTTGTTGTAAATATTGCAATTATCTCCTGAAGCTCATACCTTAACAACATGAAATTCCTTACTCACATAGCGATCATTCTATCTATCTCATTGGCTGCTGTACTTCCCAACAGTATGGTTCTTTGTGAAAAAGATGGCAGTATCTCTATTGAGTTTAAACAAGGCGATTCATGTTCATGTAGTGGTATCATTGCAGATCTCATCGAAAAGTTCTGTTGTGAGAAAGTCGAATGCCACGAAGATGAGCAAATAACCAACCTCTGTCATGATGAACTGCAAATGACCGGTAGCGATTGTCAGGACACAAAATTTGATATTGCTGATTTTGTCAAAGCACCTGATCACTCTACAAAAGCACCTGTAAAAACTCTTGCTAAGTCCTCCTACTTCAGCGGAGATTTTGCCGCCACAATTATTATTGATGGGTTATTCAAACCTGTCGATGTAGGCAAAAGTCATTATATCCCGGAAAACCTCTCAACCTCCCCCCTACTTACCCACAGAACAAGCGTTCTGATTATTTGATACTACGCTCTCTTAACAGATAAACTTACCTGCAGGCAAACGCCTGTGTCTCTACGTAGTTTCAATATAAAATTTAATGAGCTTATGAATACCTTTCTCAAAGCTTTGTCGGGTACTATCGCCAGTATATTTTTAGTTTCCTGCCAAAGTTACACTCCCCTAAAACTCGAGAGTGAAAAGCTTCTCGAAGAAGTCAATACAAGTAGACAACAGACATTTAAAGAAGAACTTAGTTTTGAACTTGCGGCCAAGTTGATGAGTCAACGGAACTTTCAGCTTAAACTTGTCGCGAAAGAATATGAAAAGCTCCAGCAAGTAGCAAAGCTGAAAACACCACTACCAAACCCTGAATTGGAAGCAGGCCCTGCCTTTGGATCACGATTGGAAGATACGACTGCCAGTAGTACACAACCTTTCATTGGTATCGGTATAAGTTTACCAATCGGACCAAGACTGGCTAGAAATGACGATCTAAATAAAGCTAAAGAACTGCAGGCTTACAACAACACCATTATTCAACACCGCCTGCTCTACTTTCAATTGCGCCAGGCCTATATCAACTATATGCTTGCTCAACAGAAGCTGGCTTCTTTAAATACCATCGAAGAAACCATGCAGTTGACCAGGAAAATCACCAAGAGACTGATTGAAGTAGGCACTTCGACCAAACTCGGTCTTTATCAAGTCGACTTACAATTGGCTGAAATGACCATGAAAAAATTTGAGTTCAATTCCGAACTTAATGAAGCTCTTGGCCAATTATCCCGCTTGCTTGGACTAAATATGGCCTCACTCCAAAAAATGAGTCTAAAAGTTATTGATCTACCTGAGTTGAACCTCAACTTAGCCGATCAACAAAGAGTAATGCTCGATAACAACAGCCACTTGACTGATATAGAAATGCAATTTCACCTGGCTGACTATGAACTTAAACTGGAACTCGCACAGCAGTATCCCGATCTCAAAATCGGTATAACTGGAGAAAATGAAGTAGGCGAAAAAAACCGTACTATCAGCGTGCCTTTCTCTATAAAGCTGCCAGTATTTGACCGCAATCAACAAGCAATCTCTGCCGCCTTTTCTGAAAGAGAAATTAAAATTGCCGAGTACAAAAATGAACTCAATCGACAACTATCTTTTTTGGAAGAAGAAATGCTAAAATTCAATTTCAGTTCCAAGAAATCCACAATGCTGAATGCCAAAATCATACCGCTTTCAGATAGCAATATCAAAGATGCTGAAAAAGCTCTGAAACTGGGTTCTGTCGATATACTGCAATATCTCGATTTACTTGTACAACACCAAACTTATAAACTGACAGCAGTTGAACTTCAGAAGAACCAATGGCAGCACATCTTAACCATTGAACGAATTAGCGGACTGCCGATAATCAACTTCATAAATAATGAAATCCAAGAACTTAATATAGATCTAACACCTCTTGAGGTCGAAAAATGAAAACTTTTCTAATCCTTATCATTTCTTTTTTCCTAATAATCTCCTGCAGTCCAGATAAAACATCAAAAGCAAACATCGCCGCATCCCATGAGAACTGTGATCATGATCACGGCGATCACGAAGGACATGAACATGACGATCATGACAATCACGAAGGATATGAACATAACGATCACGAAGGTAGTAACATCTCCAGGCAAGCATTGAAAAACATGGGAGTTACAACCCATAAAATGAGCCTTGGAGAGTACACTATTTTCAATCCAGTTCCGGCAATCATAGTTGATAATCCTCTCAATGAGCAACCGATTTTTGCACCCTTTGGTGGGCGTATAAAATCCATTAATTTGGCGCTTGGTGAATATAAAGAGACTGGTCACATTTTATTAACTATGTACCGGGATCCAATCAAAAGACCTGAACTTAAGATGGTAGAAGAGATTTTAACTCCGGCATCAGAAGAATTTCACACAGCGATCTCCTCATTGCGCCAAAACCTTAAAAGTAAAGAAGTCTTACAGAGTGAACTGACACGCTTAGAAAAATTTCAAAAACAAGCTGGCGATTTGAGTATTGTTCCCCAAAAAGATCTAATCGACCTCAAGTATGAAATTGAAAAAGTTCACAGCACCATTGAAGGCGGCCGCAAAAAATTGGAACTTCACGGTCTCAATAAAAAAGAGATTACTTCTATAGAAAATGGTCAATTTAGTATAAACCTCTACCGAATCTGGAAAAACTCTCTTAAATCAAATAACATCTGGAATACAAAGGCCGATACCATTTTAGAACTGCTGGATAATAAAGTTAAAAATAACCACTGGACTGTCGCCACAATTGGTGAATTAGTCGCCCAAGACATACTTTCAGAAGAATTACTTAAATGGTTTCAAAGCGATTCAAAAACCAGTAAACACTTCCTTGAAATTAGCAGTTTAATCCAGCAGGGCCATACCATAGAAGACATAGAAGCGCTCTACCAACTTGGAGTCTTCAATTCAATCATTCAAATCTACGCCCCTGCCGCAAATACTGGCTGGGAGGTTGAAAGTCTGAGTGCCAAAATCGGTCAACGGGTTACCGCCGGCCAAAAACTATTAACATTGCGTGATCAATCACTGATGCAGCTGGTCGCATCCCCGCAAGCCTCTGAAACAGTCGACATGGCTAACGCCGCTAAAAAGGCATTTTCTGTCGCTGCAGTTCCTCTGACTGCAAAGTCCGGGCCCAAACTGCAAGACTTACAAATCAATCAGATCCGTGGCCTTGATGACGGCCGCGAACAAGTCATTATTGCCGCAAAAAACTCAATCCTCAGTAAAAACAGTTCTCAAGGGAAAAATTACCGAATCTGGTCTCTAAGAGCTGGTCAAAAATACATCCTCAAAGTCCCTACTTCAAAACTTCAGGAAGTCATAACTGTACCTCTCGAGGCTATAGTTAAGCATGGTGCCGAAACTGTGATCTTTGTTCAAGTTGGCAATGAATTCATTCGCAAAAAAGTTTCTGTACTGCATCAAGACAGCGAACATGCTGTACTGAGTAAAGACTCGGAGCTCAAAATTGGTGACACTATGGTGATCACCGGTGCTTTTGCACTTCAGCAGGCTCTTATTGCCGGTACACCTCAGGCGGTTGACCCACATGCCGGCCACAACCATTAATTCAAGGCCATACGATGCTAAATAAAATTATTGCCTTTGCTTTAAAGAACCGACTCCTTGTCGTTGTTTTCTCTCTGCTCATCGCTTTCACCGGATCCTATGTTGCCAAACAGATGTCTGTTGATGTTCTACCAAACTTGAATAGACCAATGGTAGTCATTATGACTGAAGCGCACGCTATGGTGCCGGAAGATGTCGAGACCCTCGTAACGACACCACTGGAACAAATCCTCAATGGCGCTACTGGAGTCGAACGCGTCACTTCTTCATCTGGTCTCGGATTGTCTGCCATTAAAGTCGAATTCGCCTGGGGCTCCGACTTTTACCGCAACCGCCAAATTGTCGCCGAAAAACTGGTCTTAGCCAAGTCCCGGCTACCTGAGTCCGTAGAACCGCAAATGGCCCCGATCTCCAGTATTATGGGCCAAATCCAGTTCATCGGTTTACACAGTAAATCCGGCAAATACTCACAGGAAGAAATCCGCGCAATGGCCGACTTCCAACTGAAGTACGACCTGCTCTCTATTCCAGGTGTTTCAAAGGTTATTGTTGCCGGTGGCAGTAGCAAACAACTGCAGGTTATTATGGATTCAGATAAGCTCCGCGCTTTTGAAGTCACCGCTCAGGAAGTCGCTGAAGCTGTCCAGAAAAACAATCAAAATAAAAGCGGCGGTTTTATCAATCTCAGTACAACCGCACCGGTAATCACTGTAACCGGTATGCTCAAAAACAAAGAGCAGCTTGAAAATGCCGTTGTGAAGCCGGACTCGCTTCGCCCTGTGCGTATCAAAGATATCGCCGAAGTCAAGTTTGGCCCATCGATGATCAAGATCGGTGATATTGGTATAAATGGCAAACCCGGCGTCGTCATGGTCATCATGAAACAACCTGGATTCGATACCGTAAAGCTGACTGAAAAAGTCGAAGAAGCTCTGGCAATTAAAGCCCAGGGCCTCGATAAAGACTTGGAGGTTAATAACCAGTTATTCAAGCAGTCTGACTTTATTCACAGAGCAATTGACAATGTCATAGAGGCCATGCGCGATGGCGGTATCCTCGTCATCATCATTCTTTTCTTATTCCTCATGAACTGGCGTACTACCTTTATTACTCTCACCGCCATACCTATGTCAGTCACCATCACTGCCCTGATATTCGCTGGGCTCGGCATAAGTATAAACACTATGACACTTGGTGGTCTTGCTGTTGCCATCGGCGCACTGGTCGATGACGCCATAGTAGATGTCGAAAATGTTTACCGCCGACTCAACCAAAATAAACATAAAGCAAAACAGTTCGATCCATTAAAGGTTATTTTCCATGCCTCATCGGAAGTCAGAAAACCGATAGTCATCGGCACCATGCTGGTCATAGTAGTCTACATTCCCCTGTTTTTTCTAACCGGCATGGAAGGTAAACTCTTTGTACCAATCGGCATAGCCTACATCGTCAGTGTCGCTGCATCTCTGTTTGTTTCACTGACTCTGACTCCGGCTTTATGTTACTATTTATTACCTAACAATCTCGCTAAGCATGAAAGCGGCGACACTCTGTTTGTCCGCAAGCTCAAAATACTTATTGGCAAATGCATCGCGCAGAGTATCCACCATGCGAAATTGGTCACCTTCATTCTCATCGCGGCAACAATCACTGGAGTTTTTGTCCTCATAAATACCGGGTCGCAATTCTTGCCGGCATTCAATGAAGGTGTAGCACAGGTAAACCTCGTTCTTCCGCCTGAAACAGGACTCAAAAAATCAAATGAGTACGGCCAGCGCTTGGAGAAGATGTTGACAAACATCGAGGGCGTCAAGTATGTCACCCGCCGCACCGGGCGCGCTGAAGGAGATGAGCATGCCGAAGGTGTCAGCACCTCGGAAGTCATCGTTACTTTTGATCCAAGCATCAATCGCGACCCGGAAGACATAAAAGCTGAAATCCGCAATAAGTTTGCTATAGAATTCCCCGGCGTTGCCATGGCCATAGACCAACCACTGACCCACCTTTTATCGGCCATGTTATCCGGTGTAAAAGCGCAGGTTGCCGTCAAAGTCTTTGGGCCGGATATGGATCAATTGCGTTCCCTTGCCAAAGACGTCGAAGCTGAACTCAAACTTGTCGATGGTGTCAAAGACCTGATGATCGAACCACAGGTTCTCGTTCCGAATGTTGTTATCGACCCAAATCGCGAACAACTGGCTCGCCACGGATTGTCTGTCGATGATATTGGTGAAATGATCGAGCTTTCACTTGGAGGAGAAGAAATCTCCCGCCTGGTGCAAGGCCGTTTCATTTACCCAATTGTTCTCAGAGTGGAAGAGAAAGACCGCAAGGACCTAAACAAAATCAACAATCTTTATGTACGCAAACACGACGGTTCTTTAATCAGGCTTAAAGATGTCGCCGACATAAGAATCGAAATGACCTCCAATAATATCAAACATGAAAATGTCGGTCGCCGAATCGTCGTTCAGCACAATGTTGCCGGTCGTTCTCTTGGTGAAGTCGTAGCCGATGTCAACAAAGCTCTGGACCCAGTTCTCGAAAAGATAGCTGGGCTCAAAGGTTACTCCCTCAAAATAAGCGGTCAGTTTGAAGCTCAGGAGGCAGCGACTAAGCGCATTCTCATATTGAGTGTTCTCTCCTTATTCGCCATGATTTTGATTCTCTACATGCACTTCAATTCATTTAATTTAAGTGTGCAGGTTTTAGCCAGTATTCCCATGGCCTTTATCGGTGCGGTGCTTTACATCAAAATTACCGATCAAACGGTTTCTGTAGCGACTTTGGTAGGGTTGATTTCATTGGGCGGCATAGCCACACGCAACGCCATTCTTTTACTTGATCATTACATTCATTTGATCAAAGAAGAGAAAATGAAATTCTCAGAAGAGCTCATAGTCAAAGCAGGTCAGGAAAGAATGATTCCAGTCATGATGACTGCCCTCACCAGCGGTGTCGCGCTGATTCCCCTGGCTCTTTCTCCAGGACAACCCGGCAAAGAAATTCTTTACCCCGTTGCCACAGTCATCATTGGCGGCCTCATTTCCAGTACCCTACTCGACTTCATCGTCCGACCGGCCATCTTCTCGCTTTTTGGAGAAAAAGCCTGTAAAAATGTTCAGGATCCAGAGAAAGTCGCAGAACCCTTCGAGTTTTATTGATCGTTAGAGACGCAATGCTTTTAAGTAAGTTAAACTCTTAGGAACGTCTAAGTTAAACGGCTTAGATTTTGCCGGGCTGGTACCCCAGGGCATTCTCTCTGGCTTGATGCACTCCGACATTCTATGCGGCGACTTTCACCTGGTTTTGGCATAGTAGTTGACAGAGCCTCTCTAAGTTGAATCCAATAGCTTTTATGAGGGTTTGTTGCCGAACTCTTTTGATTCCGCAGACAG